>NZ_BDGT01000078.1 GCF_001748285.1 Thermogemmatispora onikobensis
CCACACGACCATCGGCACCCTGCCGATCGTCTTCTATGGCACAGAAGAGCAGAAGCGCAAATACCTGCCGAAGCTGGCCACCGGTGAATGGATCGCCGCCTATGCCCTGACCGAGCCAGGGGTTGGCTCTGATGCCATGAACCTCAGCACAACGGCGCGCCTCTCGGAGGACGGCAAATATTACCTGCTCAACGGCACCAAGCAGTGGATTTCGAACGCCGGCTTTGCCGACCTCATGGTAGTCTTCGCGCGCGTTGACGGCCAGCGGCCCTCGGCCTTCATCGTCGAGACAAGCTGGCCGGGCATCTCCACCGGTACCGAAGAGCGCAAGATGGGCATCAAGGGGTCCTCGACGCGCCAGGTCTACTTTGAAAACACGCCGGTGCCCGTCGAAAACCTGCTGGGTGAGCTGCACAAGGGCTACAAGATCGCCTTCAACATCCTCAACATCGGGCGTCTCAAGCTCGGTGCCGGTGCCGTTGGGGGCGCGCGCACGGCCCTGGACCTGGCCGCTGCCTACACCACCGAGCGCCAGGCCTTCGGCAAGTACCTGCACGAATTCGGCATGATTCAAAAGAAGCTGGCGCGCATGGCTGCCGAGACCTACGCTGCCGAAAGCGAAGTCTTCCGCACTGCCGCCAACATCGAGAATGCCCGTCTTGGAGCCGGGGAGAACACCGAGCAAGTCTTCAAGGCCATCGAAGAGTTCGCCATCGAGGACTCCATTGCCAAGGTCCACGGCAGCGAGGTTCTGGCCTTCGTCGTGGACGAGGGCGTCCAGATCTTCGGCGGCTACGGATACATGCAGGAATATCCGATCGAGAAAGCCTATCGCGACGCCCGCATCCAGCGCATTTTTGAAGGCACCAACGAGATCAACCGTCTGGTGGCCGCCGGTACCCTCTTCCGTCGTGTCCTGGGCGGCAAGATTGACCTCATGCAGCGCTACCCGGCCATCGAGGCCCGCATCAAGGCGGGCGAGGCCCTGCCGGCTCCGGGCGACGAGGTACCCGCCGAGCTCCGGGCTGCCGTCCATGCCGTCGAGCGTGCCAAGGATGTAGCCATCTACGCCGGCATGCGCGTCGCCATGCGCTACATGCAGGCCCTGGAGAACGAAGAGGAGTTCATTGAGTACCTGGCCAACCTGCTGATCGACATCTACGCCAGCGATAGCGCCCTGGCGCGCGCCATCCAGGCCATTCGCCGCGGCGACGAGAACAGTGCCCTGCATAGCAAGCTGGCGCAACTGGCGACCTGGCTGGCCCATTCGCGCATCCGCCTCAATCTGGATCAGATGATCATGACCTACTTTGAGCCGGAGACAGTCGACGAGGAGCTGGCGCGCGTGCGCGCCTACATCGGCGACTATCTGGTGAACGGTGTGGCTCTACAGCGCGACATCGCCGCTGAAGTTGTGGCCAGGAAAGGCTACCCGCTGCCGCACTTCTAGCCCGGCTCAACGCTGGCCACGGCCAGCAGGGGGCAACGAACGAAGCAGCTCGTCAGATTCTCTCTCCTGCCCCCAAAGCTATCCGCTGTGGATAGCGTGACCGAGTGCCAAAGGCCGACGGCGGTTGGGGGACGGTGGGCGAGGGCCGCTGTGCCATGCCGGCCCACTCTTCCGCCGCCGCCGGCTGGTCTCCTCTGACAGCATGTGCGGGCCGGCCTTCCTGTCCTGGGCGGCAGGTGAGGCGAAAGAGAAGCGCCTGAAGCCAGGAGCAAGGAGTCTATGGAGAACAAGAGTCAACGCCCCTTACAGGTTGGCGACGTCCTGACCTACGAGCGCACCTTTAGCGCGGAGGACATCCGCCTCTTTGCCGAACTCTCGGGCGACAAAGGTCTCCATCACATGCAACCTGACGCCCAGGGCCGGCTGATGGTCCAGGGCCTGCTCACCGCCAGCATCCCCACCAGGCTGGGCGGCGACCTCAACTTTATCGCGCGCACGATGCAGATGGAATTCCTGCGCCCGGTCTTCGCCGGCGATCGCATCCGCTGCGAAATGACCGTCAGCCGTCTGGAACCCGGAGACGGCTACCTCTCTCTCGAACTGGTCTCAGTCTGCCGCAATCAGCATGGCAAGGAGGTACTGCGTGGGAGCGCCCAGGGCATCATTCGCCAGGTGACGGCCCCCTGACTGGCGGGCGGGCTGCCAGCAGACGTGAGCGAGTCGTCTGACTGACTCTGCCGCCGGAGCGGCGCCGTGACCCGCCTGCCGTGCCCGTTTCTTCAGTTCCTGTAATGTCAGCAACGTACTCAGTCCAGCGCAGACAAACCCGTCCTGCCAGCGGGCGGCCAGGCGGAAGCTGTCCAGCCAGGCAGGAGCGCGATTGTCACAACAAGCCGATACGAGGAGCAGATCCCCTATGATAGATGCTGTGATTGTCAGTGCCGTACGCACACCGATCGGACGCGCCAACAAAGGCGCCCTCAAGGACGTTCGTCCAGACGACCTGGCCGCCTTTGCCATTCGCGGCGCCCTCGATCGCGTACCGCAGCTCGACCCTGCGCTCATCGAAGACGTCATTTTAGGCTGTGCCTTCCCCGAAGGCGAGCAGGGCATGAACATGGCCCGCATCGTCGCCCCGCTGGCGGGCCTGCCGGAGACCTGCGGTGGTGTCACCGTCAACCGCTTCTGTGCCTCCAGCCTGCAGGCCGTCAACATGGCTGCCCAGAGCATCATGCTGGGCCAGGGCGAGGCCATCGTCGCCGCCGGCGTCGAAAGCATGTCGCGCGTCCCGATGGGCGGCTTCAACCCCAGCTTCAACCCGCGCCTCATCAAGCCTGCTGAGGGTGAGAAATACGACTGGCCCTATCCGCCCACCGAGCAAGAGTACGGCTTCTACAGCTATATCCCGATGGGCATGACCGCTGAGAACCTGGCGCGCAAGTACAACATCAGCCGCCAGGCCCAGGACGCCTTCGCCCTGCGCAGCCACCAGCGGGCCGTCGCCGCCATTGACAGCGGCTTCTTCAAGCGCGAGATCATCCCGGTCAAACTGCCCGATGGGCGCCTCATGGAGACCGACGAGGGGCCGCGGCGCGACACCTCGCTGGAAAAGCTTGCCGCCCTGGAGCCAGCTTTCATCAAAGACGGCACCGTCACTGCTGGCAACTCCAGCCCCCTCAACGACGGAGCCGCTGCCGTCGTTCTCATGTCTGCCGACAAAGCCCGCGAGCTTGGCATCCAGCCGCTCGCGCGCGTCGTCGCGATGGCCGTCGCCGGCGTGCGCCCCGACATCATGGGTATCGGGCCTGTCCCGGCGGTCAAGAAAGTCCTGCAGCGCGCGCGCATGCAGCTCAGCGACATCGACATCATCGAACTCAACGAAGCCTTCGCCGTTCAGAACCTGGCCGTCATCCACGAGCTGGGCATCGACGAAGAGAAGCTCAACCCGCACGGAGGCGCCATTGCCCTGGGCCATCCCCTGGGCTGCAGCGGCGCCCGCATTGTCGCCACCCTCATCAACGATCTACAGACCGCCGACAAGACCCTGGGACTGGCCACCCTCTGTGTTGGTGGCGGCCAGGGCGTAGCGACCATCATCGAGAGGTTGTCGTAGTCATGGGGTACCAGATTCGCAAAGCAGCGGTCATCGGGGCCGGCGTCATGGGGGCTGCCATCGCCGCCCATCTCGCCAACGTTGGCATCCCCAGCCTCCTGCTGGACATCGTGCCGCCTGACGCTGGCGCGGACCGCAACCGCGTCGCGCGCACCGGTCTGGAGCGCGCCCTCAAGGCCCGCCCCGCCGCCTTCTACAGCCCGAAAAAAGCCAGGCTCATCACCGTTGGCAACATTGAAGACAACCTGGAAGAAGCAGCGCAGGCCGACTGGATCGTCGAAGCCGTCTTTGAGCGCCTCGACGTCAAGCAGCAGCTCTACGACAGACTGGAGCCGCTGCTGGGGGAGAATACCATCGTCAGCTCCAACACCTCGGGTCTGCCAGCTCACCTGCTGACCGCCGGACGCAGCGAGCGCTTCCGTCGCCACTTCCTCATCACCCACTTCTTCAACCCGGTGCGCTACATGCGCCTGCTGGAGATCGTCCCCGACCAGCAGACCGACCCGGCCCTGGTCAGCTTCATGCAGGACTTCGCCACCGAGGTGCTGGGCAAGGGCGTCGTCCTGGCCAAAGACACGCCCAACTTCATCGCCAACCGCATCGGCGTCTATGGCTTCCTGTCGACCATCCGGCGGGCCCTCGAAGAGGGCTACAGCGTCAGCGAAGTCGACGCCATTCTCGGCCCCAGCATGGGGCGACCCAAATCGGCGGTCTTCCGCACCGCCGACCTCTCCGGCCTCGACACCCTGGTCCACGTCGCCGACAACATCTACGAGAACGCCCCCGACGATCCCGAGCGCGAAGTCTTCCGCGTTCCCGAAGTCGTGCGCGAGCTGGTACGGCGCGGCTGGCTGGGTGAGAAGAGCGGTCAGGGCTTCTACAAGCGCATCAAGAACCCCGGTGGCGAATCCACCATTCTTGAGCTAAACCTGCAGACCCTTGAATACCAGCCGCAGCAGAAGCCACGCTTCGAATCCATTGGGGCCGCGCGTAACATCGACGATCCAGCCGAGCGCATGCTGACCGTGCTCAATGGCAACGATCGGGCGGCCCAACTGGCGCGCGAGACCCTGGCCGACTCGCTCATCTACGCCGCACGGCTGGCCCCAGAGATTGCCGACAGCGTCGTCGCCGTCGACCAGGCCATGCGCTGGGGCTTCAACTTCGACCTGGGCAGCTTCGAAGGCTGGGACATCCTCCTGGAGCATCCCGAAACGCTCTATCGCGTCCTGCGCTCCCATCCTTCCTTTAAAGATGTCAGCGAAGAGCAGGCGCCGGCCACGCTCAGCGCTCTCGCTGAAAAGCACGCTGCTCGTCTACCCGAGCTAGTGCGCCAGGTCATCACTCAAGGAGAAGGGCGCTTCTACAGCGGCCCCATTGGGCAGCGGCGCTACTTCGACTTCCACAGCGGCAGCTACCAGCCGGTGCCGCAACTGCGCGGCAGCATCTCCCTCAGCGTGGCCAAAGCCCAAGACAAGGTCATCCGCGAGAACGGCTCAGCCTCGCTGATCGATCTGGGCGATGGCATCGTCTGCGTCGAATTCCACACCAAGATGAACGCCATCGACCAGGACATCATCGAGATGCTGCATTACGTCGTCGAAGAGGGACAGAAGCAGTACCGGGCCATCGTCATCGCCAACGAGGCCCCGGACTTCTCGGCGGGTGCCAACCTCTTCCTCATGCTCGTCGGCGCGCGTAACGGCCAGTGGGAGATGCTGGAGCAGGCCGTCAACTCCTTCCAGCAGGTCAACATGCTCCTCAAATACAGCCCCATCCCGGTAGTGGTCGCGCCCACCGGGCGCACCCTGGGTGGTGGCTGTGAAATCGTCATGCACAGCAGCCACGTCCGCGCCCATGCCGAGACCTACATCGGCCTTGTCGAAGTCGGGGCCGGTCTCGTCCCGGGCGGAGGCGGCGTCAAAGAGCTGTTGCTGCGCCACGGGGCCCGTCTCGAAGATCAGCAGTCGCGCAGTGCTGGGGGACCATTTGCCGCCCCGCGGCGCGTCTTTGAAATTGTGGCGATGGCCACTGTCGCCACCAGCGCTGTCGAGGCGCAGGAATATCGCTTCCTGCGCAAGAGCGACAGCATCACCACCAATCGCGATCTCCTGCTGCGCGACGCCAAGGCTGACGCCTTGCGCCTGGCTGAAGCGCGCGAAGCGGGACGCTGGCAGCCACCGCAGCCGGCCATGCTGCTGCTGCCCGGACCAGGTGGGCGCCTGGTACTGGAGCAGCAGATCGACAACATGCTCCTCACGGGCAAGATCACCGAGCACGATGCCGTCATCGGGCGCCATCTGGCGCGCATCGTCACCGGTGGCAACACCTCGCCGCTGACGCCCCTGACCGAGCAGCAGGTGCTCGATCTGGAGCGTGAGGCCTTCTTGAGCCTCTGCGGCATGGAGAAGACGCAGGAGCGCATGCAAGCCATTCTCATGACTGGCAAGCCCCTGCGCAACTAAACTTGCTCACTCGTTCGCTCGCTCGCTCGCTTGTGAGCGAGCGAGCGAGCGAACGAACGAACGAACGAGCAACCAACGACATCGCATTGATCGGGCCAAGCTCAAGCTCAAGCAAAGCGGGTCTGGGGTCAGGCCGCGTGCGACACAGCGCGCGGCGGCCCCAGGTCGCCGTAGCAACCGCGACCGCCGTCTCGCGGGCAGGGCGGCTGCTCTCCCCGGGCGAGGTCATTCCGGAGCGGTACAGCGCTGCCAGCCAGGTGCACCAGGACAGCAAAGCAGGATCGCCTCCGCGCAGAAGCGGGGGCCTAGCCGCAAGGGAAAGAAAGGAAAGGAGCCGAGTCCATCATGGCGATCGACATCAGCAAGGCTTCACTCAAAGAGCTTGGTCAACTGGGAGGAGACGCCATCATCGTTGGCGAGATCGATGAAAAGCTCGTCAACCTGCCGACCTATCGCGAGCTCTACCAGCGTTGGGAGAAGCAGCAATGGAGCACCCAGGACATCGACTTCAGCGCTGACCGCCAGCAATGGAGCCAGGTTGAAGAGGCGGCTCGTCCGGTGCACATCAGCGGCTTCGTCGTCTTCTTCCAGGGCGAAGTCAGCGTCACCCACACCCTCATCCCCTACTGTGCTGCGGCCCCCAAAGAAGAGCAGCGCATCTTTCTCACCACCCAGCTCGTTGACGAAGCGCGCCATTCCGTCTTCTTTGACCGTTTCTTCCGCGAAGCGTTAGGCTTTGAGGGTGAAGACATCGAGGCCCTGCTTGTCCAGATCCGTCCCCTGTTGCGCGAAAGCGAGCGGCAGATCCTCATGGAGGGCCTGGTCGAGATCGGCCAGCGCATTCAAGCCCAGCCCGAGAAGCTGGAGCACCTCGTCGAAGGCGTCACCCTCTACCACATCATCACCGAGGGCACGCTGGCCCTGGCCGGCCAGCGCAGCATGCTCAACCGCAACAAGCGCATGGGCTGGTATCCGGGTTTCCAGCAAGGGTTCAACGCCATTGCCCGCGACGAATCGCGCCACGTCCTCTTTGGCGTGCGCTTCCTGCGCGACATGGTGCAGGAGGATGCCCGGTATGCCGACGTCATCCGCGACACCATCCAGAAATGGATGCCGCAGATTCACGACACCCTCTATCTCTCGGACTTCCAGCGCGCCTTATTGAGCAGCTTTGGCGAAGACCCCGACGAACTACTCAGGTTTGGCATGAACTCGCTGCGCAAGAAGCTCAAGGTCATCGGCGTCCCCTCTGACTTCCTGCCAGCGGTCGCCTAGACTGGCGTGAGGCGAGCGAGCCGAGCAGTGATGGAGTGAGGGCGTGGGCCTTTGAGGGGGTGTGGAGGCCCGCGCTCCCCTTTGAAAGTCAGAGCCGAGGAGAATCTGTCTGCCTGTTCTGTTGCAGGCGCGAAACTTTCTCTCTCCTGCTGACGCAAAAAAGGCCAGGCTGGCCACAGCAAACGACAGAACCAGCCTGGCCTGAGTGATCAGATCAACCCTCTTACCCGTCTTGCCTGTGTCTGATCAAAGAAACAAGAAAGCGCATGAACGATCCAGACGGATCAGTGCCCGAGCGCTAGAAATAGGCCTTCTCCGTCTCTGCATCGAAGAGATGGATCTGATCAACATCAACGTGCAGCCTCAGCGGCTCGCCGACCACCGGATGCGAGCGCGGATCGAGGCGAGCCACCACGGTGGTGCCATTGGCCGACATATGGACCTGGACCTCGCTCCCCAAATGCTCCACCACATCGACCGGCGCCATGATGGTCGAAACCGTAGCGGCGCCTGCCGGTAGCAGAGCAGCATCGCGCAAATGTTCGGGGCGAATACCAAAGATCACCTGGCGCCCCCTGGCCTCCTGCGCCTTCTCCGCATAGCAGGCCGGCACCTGTACCCGCCCGAAACCATCCAGCACGATGCTCACCCCGCCATCGTCGTCCACTACCCGGGCACCCGGGAAGAAGTTCATCGCCGGCGAACCGATAAAGCCGGCCACGAACATATTGGCAGGATGGTCGTACAGCTCCTGCGGAGGCCCCATCTGCTGAATCTCCCCCTGATGCAGGACCACAATGCGATCCCCCATCGTCATCGCCTCCACCTGGTCGTGGGTCACATAGACAAAAGTCGTCTGCACCCGCCGGTGCAGCTTAATGATCTCTGCCCGCATCTGCACACGTAACTTCGCGTCCAGGTTTGACAGTGGCTCATCCATCAGGAAGACCTGCGCATCACGCACAATGGCACGTCCAAGCGCCACGCGCTGCCGCTGGCCACCGGAGAGTTCCTTGGGCTTGCGATTGAGCAGATGAGCGATTTCGAGGATTTCGGCGGCGTCCTGGACCCGCTTCTTAATCTCCTGGCGGGGAACACCGCGGAGCTTGAGGCTGAAAGCCATATTGTCAAAGACGTTCATGTGAGGGTAAAGGGCGTAGTTCTGGAAGACCATCGCCACATTGCGCTCTTTCGGCTCCACGCCATTCACCAGCATGTCGCCGATGTAAATCTCCCCAGCGGTTGGCTCCTCTAACCCAGCGATCATGCGCAAACAGGTACTCTTGCCGCACCCCGATGGGCCGACGAGAACCAGAAACTCCTGGTCCTTCACCTCAAGGTTGATGTCGCGGACCACATCGACCTTGTCAAACCGCTTGTAGACGTGTACAAAGCTTACACGGGCCATACTAACTCCTTTTCGCTCTTGCTGACAGATCCCTTCCTGAATCTGTCAGGGCCTTTGGTGAAGAGCTATCGCTTGGTGCCACGTTGCAACTGACTGCGAGGTCAGAAGGGAGTCAACGGGGCTTCTTCGCGCACCAGTTGCCCAGAGCGTCAGGTCGAGATTCTCCTCACCTTCACCTGGGCAAGCGCTATGTAGAGTATATACACAATGCCCACCAATTGCAATGCGCACTGCTTGCGGGAGCGAAGGAAAGCGAGACTGCGTCGAGCGTCGAAAGGCCGCCCTACACGCTCAGGAAGGTCAACCGGCGGCTGGCCAACGTCTGGCCGGCGAGACCCATGCTGGGGAAGAAAGAGCACCTCTCTGGCGGAAGGCTGGCGCTTGCATTTGACTGGCAGCCTGCTTATTCGTCTATACTATGATACACAAGACAGGATCGAACGTTGCTGGCGCCGGCGACCAGCCCAAAGGTCCTAACTGGCGAGCGGCGATTGAGCGGGAGTGAAGGCGCGAGCCTGTGTAATCATGCTGCCAGCTTGCTAGCTTACAAAAGTAGATGGAGAGCCATAACGTTGCGCACATTGCCATCATAACATTGATTGAAATATGTAGTCTCTCTGTCAAATTTCAAAAAAGGTGAGGTTGCCTCTAGACAAGAGGAGATGTTTTCATGCATACTATGAGTGTGCGTTACCGAGTATGTTGCTAACAAGTAGCGTACATTGTTATCACAATCGCTGAGTGGCTATTGACATCGCTCAACCGCAGGGGATCGCCCTGGAGACCTTATTGATCGCTTGATCCAGACCAGAGAAGGGGAGGAAACCATGCTGACGACCAAGGAACAGGGTAGCGAAGTCGCGCGCTTACTCAAGCAGATCAGCGATGAGTATGAGGCAGCCCAGCGCGGCCTGAGCGGGCTGGCCTGTGGTGTCTCGCGCCACGACTTCATCACCGCCAGAATGGAGCATCTGGGCCAGCTCCACAACCAGCTTCAGGCCATTGTAGGCGACGCGGCCATCGCGATGATCGCGGAGCGGCTCAATACCCTGCACTAGGGAGCCGGCGAGGCTCTTCCACGCAAAACGGCCCCCCGGGCCGTTTTTTTTTCTGGTCGAGAGAAGCATGCTGAAGCTGGCGAAAGGGACGAAGGAAGGTAAGGAAGTGGAGCTTGGGAGCTTGACAGGTAGCGGAGGCCGGAGGCATCAGTAGCCGCGGGCGTCGAAGGGTGACGGAGGGGAGGAAAGAGAAGGCAGGGATGGTTTTCCCTCCATCCCTGCCTGCTGTGGAAGAGCAACGCGGATCGGAAACGGTACATCGCCACGAGTGGCGGACAGAGAAAGTGATTCTGGGACGTCTCCCCTGTCGTGCCGGTGTGGCTGACCTGGGTCTTCGATCTCGCGATCTCTCTGCCTGAGCCTGTCAGAAGCGTGCTTCTTCAATCAGGGTTCTTCCTTGTTCTCCCTAGCCTCCGGGCCAGCTTCCTGCAAGCGGGACGCAGGCGGCCACGGGTGAGCGAGCGAGGGAGTCGGCGAGGTCACTTGTTCTGGAGTAGGAGAAGATGATGAAAGATTGTCCCAACTCATCCTTCATCAAGGCAGCGTTCTAACAGGCTTGCTCACCCAATCATTCGCCGCATTGCTCAGACACAAAGCCGAAGGCGACTCGACTGACCCGCTGGCGAGTGGGCCAGCCGGACTAAGGTCGCGCCTCCTCCAGAGAAAGCAAGCGTCGTACTGGCTCGGCAGAGGCTGCGACCTGGGCCTCCTCTTCAAGAGAAAGGCGCCGACCGGGCCAGACGCCGCTGACCACATACTCAGTTTCCTCATAGAGGAACGTTTCTTGATCGAAGACATTGTATTCTTCATCGAAGAAGCACTGGAGCCAGGCGGTCAGATCTTCCGAGCTCAGGCCCGGGGCGCCCTCGCAGACAAACCATTCAGCGATGCCCTGCAGGTAGGTGCGATAGTCTGGTGTGAGAGGAAAGCGCCGCTGGATCAGATAGGTCTTTTCCTCGATCTCCTCATAGCCAGCTTCGCGGAGGTAGCCGGCCAATTTTGAGCCGACCCAACTATCTTCGAAGGGATAGCCGTGCTCGACGCGAATGCGCTCCCAGCGCTCGCGGGCCTGGAAGACGCGGGCCTGGAGGCCGGGATCAATCGTATGGAAGCGCAGTGTCCCGAAATCGATGTCCTTCACGATCAGGCGGCCTCCGGGCGCGAGGTACTGACCGAGCATCTTGAAGGTCTTGACAGGCTCAGGCAGATACTGGCTAACATTGGCGCTGAAGATGGCGTCAACGGAACCATGCGCGAGAGGCAGCTGCTCTAAGGGAGCCAGCTTATACTCGACCTGGGGGGCGTACCAGGTGCCCGCGCTGCGTCGCCGGGCGGTTACCAGGGCTTCGACCGAGATATCCACGCCGATAATGCGTCCTTGGGGGCCGATGGCCTGGGCGAGCAAAGGAACCCAGAGGCCGGGGCCACAGCCGGCGTCAACCACCAGGCTTCCCGCCTTGAGCTGGAGATCGCGCACCATCTGTTCGCGTTCTGCCGCTTTGCAGCGATGGTGCATTTCCAACCAGGCGACCGCATTCAGAGGAAGCCCACATTCGTTACCAAAGACCGGATTATTCGCTGCCATAGTACAATCCTCGCCTTCGCGCACGTGGCGCAAACAAAGGTTTCTTCAATGGTGAGGAGAGTATAACATGCAGCCCACTGAGAAGACAATAGTGTGTGTACATTTGTAGGAGTTTTGTAATACTTTGTTCATGATCCAGGCAGCCTTCGAAAGTTTCAACGCTCCCTATCATGCAATCCGGCAAGTGGACATGATGCGCGAACACTGCACGCCATACGCTGTGAAGCCACCTCGCGCCGCTTCCTACCTGCGATGAGCCTGCCTGGCTCGATATTAAAATGTTGTAATAAATGGAAGGATACATGAAAATGCGTTCATGTAAGAAAACGCTCTGGTAATCTGCTCCATCGACGTGATATAATCGGCTCAGGCAAATCCTTTCCCAGCAACCATATCAGGCAAGAAGAGAGCACATACTGGCACGTCTTCGGTGCCACCTCTCAACGCACACACGCACACACGCACGTTTGCACCGTTCGCCCGTAGCCGCAGCTGGCGCCTCTGCTAGTCTGGCGGCTAGCTAGCGCACCCGTCTGGTAAGGAAGGAGCACTGACTGACATGAAGCAAGGACATGACTCTTCGCGCCCGCCGCGTCGCAGGCAGCGGGCTGCCGGGCCAGAAGCGCGTCCGCCGGCGCGTACCCGCGGTCGTCATGCGAATGCTGGTGTGACCAAGCGCGGTCGGAGCCGGAGCGGGGCCCGCGTTGCCGAATCGGCCACTCCGGCTTCCACAAGTCTGACTCCCTTCAGCCTGACCCTGCAGCGCATTCTCAAGCGCGATCGCGCGCGCATCGCCCAGTTTGCCAGCTCTCTCGGGGTCTCCGAAAATACGGTCTATCGCTGGATGAATGGTCAATCCGAGCCGCGTCCCTCCTCTTTGAGGCAGATTCTAGAGGTAATGCCTGAGCATCGCCGTGAGCTGCAGGAGTCTATCGAGCAAAGCTTTCCGAATGTGCTCGATCTGCCGCCGGCTGGTGAGATCCCAACCGTATCCCGTGACCTATATCGTCAGGTCTTGGAGTTGCGCGCAACGATCGTTCAGGACGACAGTCGGCGCTGGCAGATGATCCAGCGTATTTTCGAGGCAGCCATCAAGCATCTTGATCCTGAGCAGCGTGGCCTGGCGTTGACCTATGCTGAGCTCATGCCGCCGCGAGCTGATGGCATCCACTCCCTCTATGAGGCTGAGGTCCGGGCGACCAGCCCCTGGTCGGAGACGCAAGAGAGCCGGGCTTTTCTCGGCAGCACCACCCTGGCTGGCACTGCGGCCATGCTCCAGCGCCTCCAAACCTGGAGCGAGCTGGACCGTGAGCAGCGCCATCAGTTTGTGGCTGAAGAGTTCGAGCGCAGCGCCTGTGCCTGTCCGGTCTTGTTCGCGGGCCGCTGCGCCGGGGTATTGATCGTTTCCAGTACCCAGGCTGATTTCTTCTCGCCGCCGGTGTGCCAGGCTGTCAACGAGTATGCTCTGCTGGTGGCTCTGGCCCTGCCCGAGTCGGCTTTCTATGATCCCTCGCTGATCCACTTGCGTCCGATGCCCGATATTCGCTGGCAGCGCGAGGAGATTAGCCGAACCTTTGTCAATCGCGTGATCGCTTGTGCTCGCCGTTTCCAGCTCTCTCGTCCGGAGGCCGAGAAGCGCGTCCGTATGGAGATAGAGGAGGAGTTTGAGCAACTGGCGCCGATGCATTTCGCGCTCTCGAGCGAGCGGCCTTGAGCCGACGAGGAGAGTGCGCACCGCGCGCGTGTGGCTCTCTCCTCCCGCGGCCCGTCCTCGCCTGCGCTCTGATCCCTCCCTGCTGACCGATACCTGACCTGGTGCTCTGGGCGAGGTAGGGGCCTGGCTCTGTGCTGGGGGAGGGCCGGGCGAGGGTCTGCTGACATGACAGCCCTCAGCTGGCTGACGGGGGCCGCTTGTTCCAGGCTCATCCAGGCTCATCCTCAGTATTTTCCTTGACAGGGGGGGCATGATCTGCTAGCTTTTTGGTACACGAATTCACACGATTGACTCTCTTTGAGGAGCAAGCTCATGCAGTCTCCAGAGCCGGCAGGTGCCTCGCAGGGCGGCGGCCAGAGCCAGCGCGAGCCGGAGCCGACCATCGCTGCTGATGATTCCCTTGCTGCCACTGCCAATGCTTCAGGGGGAGCCGCGGGCCAGGCCCAGGAGCAGGCAGGAGAACAGCCATCACCCGCTGCAGACGCCGAGCCGGCGAGCGATTTCGTCTATCCGCCGCCGCCGGCGTTTTATGAGCGTCTCGCCCCTGAGGGAGAAAGGCGCAGCGCGCAGATGCAGCCTGGCTCTGCCGCTCCTCGTGTGGAGCAGGCCAGACCTGCCTCTGTCAGCGCTCGGCCAGCGACTCCCGCTCCGCCCTCCTCCTTTCCGTCGCTCACCTCTGCTGAGGCCCCTCGGCGAGCGGGCCTGGTTCCTTCCGCCCCGCCTGCGCCCTCCCCGTCACCATATCCGGGCTGGCCACCGGACCCCGATCCCATCGCGACCGCCAGAAGACGCTCGCGACGCATTATCTGGATCTCGCTCGGGATTCTCGCTCTGGCCTTTTTCGCCTGCATCGGGGTCGCCATCTGGGCCTTTGCCGGTCCTTTCAATCAGCTTCAGCAGCAATACAACGGCCTGACTGCCCTGGTGAACGACTACTATGACGATGTCCAGCGCCAGGACTACGTCCATGCTTTTCAGAATCTGCAACCTGGGGGCTTCCATGCCCACCTCACGCAGCAGGAATTTGTCCAGGAGGCTCAAGACTTCGATACGCGCTACGGGCCGCTCCTGAGCTATAACATCCGATCGCTGCCGAACTTTGGCCTCGAGGAAGGGCCGACCTATACGGTGGAGGTCGATGTCATGCGCAGCCATTTGTCCTACACAGTCCTGTTGACTGTGCGTCAGGTCGGCAACACCTGGAAGATCGTCGACTTCGATCGCATCTGACCAGGTTCTCCCTCCCCGACTCCCGTCCCCGCCTTACTCTAACCTCACGCTTCAGGCGACGGCTGACGGCAAGTGGCCGCGTGTGCTCGCTGATCAGCATCGAGGGAGGAACAAGGGTGAGCAAAGCAAAAAGCGAACCGGACATTCAGGTCTACCTGCGTCCGGTTCGCTGTGGAGGGCGCAAACCAGTAAGTGAAGCGACAACTTCTCGCCCTGACTCTCTAACAGGCTAGCTGTTATGCGCCGTCGTGGCATTCTGATTCTGGTTATTCTGGGCAGAGAGGCGCGACTGCAGCTTGGCCTGCAGCTTGGCCACCGGAGTCGGCGTCTCGCGTCCCACGCAGGCGCGCAGATCACCGCGATAGAAGCGCCAGGTGCTGCCAACTTTGTGCCCTGTGAGCTGGCCAGACCACATCAGGCGGTAGAGCGTCGAGCGGCTGACGCGCAGATAGTTCATGGCCTCTTTGAAGGTCAACAGCACATCGTCATCTTGCATAACTGGCATTGCCATCGATTCTCTCCTTACGACCGATTGATGAGTTCACCGCTCATGAAGAGCATTTCTTGAATACTGAGAGCTATATGTAGATATATTGCCTCAACGCTGGTTATCCTAACCTACCTTGATACACTTTTTTATGGAGATCCGGTTAACATTGGGTTAAGTTTTGGCCTCGCTCGTTCCGCATTCATAACCATCTATCTAGTGGAGCGGCGCCCAAATGGGGCCGGCGGCGCAGCTCGCGGGAAAGAAAGGAGGGAAGAGAGGCGACCCGCGAGGGACAGCGAGCGCTGCGCTGCTGCTGGCTGGATAGCGAGCGAACGAGCGAGTGAGTGAGCGAAGAGAGATGAGCAACTCAGCGAGGAGCGAGGCCATACTGGCAGCGAGGCTGGACCACAGGCGGGTCAGGCCGTTAGATGGAAGACGCCTCTGCTTGCGAATGAAGCTTCCTCCCTTCAATCAAGACTCGACAGGTGTAGGGGCGGTGAAGGTATAGCCAACGCCGGGCACGGTAGTAATATAGCGTGGCTGGTTGGCATTCGGCTCGATCTTCTGGCGCAGGTGGCGGATATGTGTCTTCACCAGGCCCGAATCGCCGGCCTCATCGTAGCCCCAGACACGTTCGATGATCATATCGGTCGTCAGGACCTGGCCGGTGTGGGTCATCAGCAGATGCAGCAGACGGCTCTCCGTGGGAGTCAGGCGG
>NZ_BDGT01000079.1 GCF_001748285.1 Thermogemmatispora onikobensis
CGATCGACCGACCAGACAGAACCACCTGGAAGGCGGCGATGGGGAACGAACTGGCAACGCACTGGCGCTGCACCTGGTTCTTCCTTCCCCTCGCCTGGCCAATGGACTACTGACTGACTGCTCTCGGATCGTGGTGTCTGCCGCGCCGTCGGCCTGGCCCTGGGGGAGAGCTGGATGCTGGCAGGACTAGTAAGTCGTTGGTCCTGCCGATCGCGACTCCAGTGGAAAAGTTGCCTCCGTCTGGCGAGGCAGCTCAGTCAGATCAGTGATGCGTAGCCAGCGCACCTCTAAAGCAATGGCCTGGACTGGCAGCCTGGCGATGAAAGAGGCTGCCGCTGGCGATTTCTGGGTCAGGCGCTGGCGAATAGCGGCGCTGGCCTGCTCGTCGTTGATCAGCTGGGCCTCAGCCGTTGCCTCCAGCCAGGCGGTGGGCTCTCCTGGCCCGATAAAGATACCAACGCGCGGATTGCGCTGCAGATTCGCCAGTTTGCGCGACGTCAGAATGAAGGTGCAGTAAAGCGTCAGCGTCTTGCGTTCCTCACTCAGTGACTCCTCTGCATAGAAGACACGTGTCACATAAGGCTGGCCATTGTCCTCCGTAGCGATCGCCAGCGTGTCATAGCGAGCGAGGAACTCATTAATACTTTCTCGTAGTCGGACCTCATCGTGTACTGCGTCCATGATTTCTTTCGTCCCCGATGAATTCAAGCCCCGCAGGGCTGCTTGCTGAGAGAACCGGAGGGCCTGGTTCTGCCTGTAGCATACCGCATCGTGGCAAGAACGACCAGTCTCCCCTCCAGCAAAGCTGGCTGCTGTTCTGCGGTTGACTCTTACCTGCTTGCGCTTGCTGGCCGGGCAGCAGGGGCGAGGGGGGCAACTTCCTCTCTGCGTTGGCCGATCAGGGAAGGCAGCCGGTAAGTGCAACCAGGCTCACTCAACGATGTGCCCTTGTTCCGAGAAGCGCCTTTTCGTTATGCTTTTAAGAGCGTACAACCCCGGTTCAATCGATCCCTATCTAGCAACGAAAGGACCAGTGACAGGAGCCCAATGAGTGAACGTTTTCCCTGCTGGTATCCCCTGCAGATCAGATTTCGCGATCTTGATCCACTTGCCCACGTTAATAATGCCGTTTACTTTACCTATTTTGAAGAAGCTCGCAGCTATTATCTCAGCCTGCTGGAGCGCTGGCTCAAGGAATGGCCGGGAGAGGAGACCGCCCAGGAGCGGCAGGGCGCTGAGAATCCGCGCATCCAGACAGGGCCGCGCGCGACGCGCTATGGTCTGCTGGTCAAAGAAGTCAGCTGCACCTACGAACTGCCACTGATCCGCTCAGACCGCGCCGAAGTAGGTGTACGGGTCTCGCATGTTGGGCGCACCAGCTTTATTATGGAGCACCAGATTCGCGATGCACACAACCACGAGCGTATTTTCGCCACTGGCCGCTCCGTGATGGTTTGGTGCGATTATCGGACGGGGCGCCCGCATCCACTTCCTCCGGTCCTGCGCCACGCCTTCGAACAAATGGAGGGACGCAGCTTCCCCATGCCTGAATAGGAAGAGGAAGGAAGCGCTGGCGCTAGCCTAGCTATCTCCATCGCTGTTGCTGGCCTGGCCTCGCTCATCTACGAACGCGGTAGAGTGAGGTCAGGTCGCTCTACTATTGTATTGGTAGTCTGCTGATTGTGAGTGAGCCGCCAGAAAGCTTCTCCGGGAGGCCTCTGAAGTCTGAGAAGCCTGAGCTGACGGCAATGCGACCACTTCCGTTGCAGATCTGCGATCACCAACCAACTCCTCAACCACAGCCCACATAATCAGGTGTGGCCACTAACGGCCAGAGGAGGGAAGCCGACCACAAGCGATACTAGCACGATCAGGCTGTTTTTCCTAGAAGAGTCGTCTGATCGGCTTTCGCTGAGCTATACTAATTTAAAGATAAAGCCTCATTCTCTGCACAGCGTGAGGTTGCTCTATGCTCTCTTCGATCGTGATGGCGCTGATCTGTGGCTGCGTGCTCTTGTTGCTGGTCGGTCTGGGACTCTGGGTGCTCCGTCGCCATCGGCGCTCCAGGCGGGTAGAGACGGTCAGCAATCGCTCATTGGTCGTTGCCTGTGAGGAGCAGCAAGTCAGCGTCGTCCTGCCCGTGCAGGAGGCTATGCTAGTCCCTTTTGAGAAGGCTCAGCCGCTGCCGGGCTTTATTCTCCCTCCTTCATGGTACCGCCGCTGGCGCATGCTGGTCTCTTTGGGCCTCCTGCTCATGCTGGGCCTGGCCCTGGCAAGCCAGGGGGGGATTGTGCGGGACACCTTTCGCAGTCTGACCGCTACATTCAGCTTCTTCTCTGCATCCTCAACGATGGACCTGCAGACTGCGCCCCATCCTCTGCCCGACACGGCTAGTGCGCGCATCGTCCGTGTCGACTCGGCCTCGCGGAGTCAGTACCACACTGACTACCAGTGGCAGGTCTGGTCTTACTCCTCCTGCTCAGGGATTGCCTTAGAGGAAGTGATGAACGCCTATGGCCGTCACCTCATCGCTGCCGACGTACTGCAGATCGAGCTCCAGCTCGGTGTCTGGGATGTGCAGCTGGGCTTGCTCAGAGAGGAGGGGATCGCTATGACAGCGAACTATTTTGGCTTCAATGCCAGCCTGAGTCATACACGCACGCTGCAGGATATCATTTCCATTGCTAACAGCGGTACGCCCGTCATCGTGAGCATTCGCGACGGCTACTATTTTCCTGGCGGCCATATCTTTGTCATCCGTGGTGGAGATAGCCGGTACGTGTATACGGTCGATTCCTCCCCGGCCAATTTCACGCGCATGACCTACGACATGTTCACAGCCATGTGGCGAGCCAACAACGATTTCAGTGCCGTTGTGACCCCGCGCTAGCCACGCTCGCTGGCCAGGAGCATCTACGCAAAAAGCGAGAGAGAAGAGGCGAGGGGCTCATTCAGGTCTCCACAGCGAGGCCGTGACCATCCTCGTTTCTTCTCTCTCGTTCTCCTGTTGAGCGTTGGCCGGTTGGCCTGCTGATCTAGCCCTGCGCACGCTGCCTGCGGGCTAATAGATCAGCACGGGGGTGTACAGGCTCACAAAATTATAGAGCCAGGCGGCATTATCGGTAGACATGTTGACGCAGCCGTGCGAGCCCTGGCCAGCAAAGGGATCACCAGTTGTGTCCTGGTGAGGGAAATTGGTTCCCGGACCAAAGTCGGCGCGCCACCAGGCGTCGTGCAGAAAGTAGCCATTGCTATGGTACTGCATGGCGTAGTTGATTTTCGTATCGGGATACCAGTGGGGCGAACCTTTCGGCTCGCTTGACTTAAAGACCGTCGGATGCTGCTTGCCTTCAATCCACCAGGTACCTGGAGGCGTTGGCAGATCGGGCTGCCCGGTAGTCACCAGGAAGGCTTTGACCAGCTTACCGTGATCGTAGGCCCGCAGGGCCTGCTCGCTCAGTGAGACCACCACCACCCGCTTATCCATATAGCCATAGTGACGCAGCAGATCCAGATCGGTGTTATGAGGTTGGTTATAGGGCGTCTTATCGCTGAAGTTAGCCTTCATCGCCTCGAAATTCGTCAACCACATCTGCAGGTCCTCGACCACCTGCTGGTAGTCGGCCAGAGTCTGAGCCTGACTCAGCTCTTCACCGAGCCAGAGGCTCCCGCCGATGCCCTGGGAGCCGTATTCATAGCCCAGTGGGTAGGTCTGATTATTGTAGTTATCGTGATAGGTATGCTCTTTTCCCCAGGCGCTGACTGCCTGGGCCAGCTGCTGCTGGAGATGGGCGCTCTCAGCCTTCATCGCCGGAATTTGGATCGCGTTGATATGCCCTTTCAGAGTGGTCAACGCCCGGCTATAAGCGCTGGCTGTCTGGGCCTGTTGCAGAGCCTGCTGGTCGCTCTGGTACTGCTGCTGATAGGTTGCCGTATCTCCACCATTTTGCTGCATCAGGTTAATCCATTGCTGAAAGGTTTCCAGCGCCATCTTCCCCTCATTTTGCTGCGTTGGGGAGATGGACGGTGTGGGCACCGTCCTGGGCCCACTCACCAGCGAGCTAGAGCTATTTGAACCACAGGCGCTCAACAGCAGCAGGCCGACCAGAGCCAACGCGACCAGCTGCAACCTGCCTGTCGGTTGCCTTTGAGACTGAGGCCGGAGAGTATGGATCTGGATGGCTGCGCGTTTCATGGCCCTTCCTCGTGTTTTCTGCATGCTGTTCGCTTGCCTTTCATCCTTGAAAAGGGTGAGCAATGGCCAGGGATGCTGGCTAGAAAGGATAGCCTGAAATGCCTTCTCAGGACTGTCCCTTCTCTACTCCCCTCATCATACTACGCCTATTGAGAAAAACGCAGAACGAGGCTGCTTCATTTCACGAACCTGATTCTTACCCCCGTCTGAAGGAAGAGGCCGACTGGCTAGCTACGGTACACAGGCGCCCCGATGAGCGCAAGTCTCACGATGTGCAGAGGGAAGAAGAGAGAGGGCGAATGCAGCCATGCCTAGTACTTTCTTCTTGAGGATAGTACTTTTGACTAGACCACCGGGGTAGAATAGTACCGTTGGGCGGGGGAAGAGCGTGGGCTAGCCTCACACAACTGATAGCCTGCGGGCCTTGTCTCCGCCAAGGAGCTGGCCAGGGAGCGGGAGGAAGGGCTTGAATGAGAAGAAACATCAACGCTGTAGAGCCGGAAGGAGGAGAGGAGTCCCTCTCAGTGAGAGGACTGCCGTAAGCTGGATGGAGACAATACGTGTCCTGATTGTTGAAGAGCAGCCGTTGTTGCGCATTGGTATTCATGCTACGCTGGAACGCATGGGCGACTGTGAGATCATCGGCGAGACCACCGATCCTGCCGAGATTCTAACAATCGCTGGCGATGGCCAACTTGATGTCGCCTTGATTGACACTGGTCTGACCTGCGCCGACCCTCTGGAGATCGCTCGTCAGGTGCGGCGGGTCGCGCCGCAGGTCGCCATGATTATGCTAACGCCTGCCGAGAACGAAGAAGATCTCTTCCAGTCGATTAAGGTAGGCGCCGCGGCCTACTATACACGCGACATCGGCCTGGAAGAACTGAGGGAGGCGGTGCGCAAGGTCAGTCGCGGCGAGTATCTGATGAACGATGATGTGCTCGCCAGACCGCAGATTGCCTCGCGTGTCCTGGCCTCGTTTCGGGCGCTCAACGAGGAAGAGGAAGAGGTCGACAACGCTCAGAAGGAACCGTCACCGCTTTCCAGCCGCGAGATCGAAATTCTTGATCATATTGCCCGCGGGCGCAGCAACAAGGAGATCGCCAAAGTGCTCAAAATCAGCGATCAGACTGTCAAGAATCATATTACTTCAATCCTGAAGAAGCTGGCTGTGAATGATCGCACTGCGGCGGTTGTCTATGCGCTCAAGCATGGCTGGATTACTATCGAGAAAGAGCAGTGAATCCAGCCATGCTGGGCGCTCTGAACAAGACCAAGACCAGCGCGGCGCGGCAAGTCACCGTGTTTGACCTCTGCTCATAGCCCTGTTCATTGCTCTGTCCTTACGGCCTGGTGAGCGATAGAAGTTGGCGACCGTCTCGATTCAGGCCCCCACTCCTAGCCGGCCCACTGACCGATGAGAAACTGGAGTGCGGAGAAGGTGAGCAACCCTCCCGAGATCAGCAAGTAATGGAGGCGAAAGCTTTCACTTCTGCCAAGGCGCGCCAGAATCAGGAAAGCTGGAAAGAGAACCAAAGCGTAGCGCGGCATCGACAGCGTGGGATAGCGTCCCACTGCAGGAACAAGCAGGAAGAAGATGAACGCTCCAACAGTGTAGAGCGTGTAGGTGGCTGCGAGGGGGCCGCGCAGGCGCCAGGGGCCGACCAGGAGCAGTATGACCAGAGCCAGCACTGCGGTCAGCAGCGTCAGGTCGATGACGCGATGGATAGTAATAAAATCGAGGTGACTGGAATCCTGAACAAGAGCAGCAATGGTTGCGCTAAAGGCGAGCCAGGGGGGCTGAAGACTGCGCTGCCAGACCGCTTCCGCGTGAGAAAAAGCCAGCGGATCGTGAAAACGCAGGTAGCAGTAGCTGGCAAACAGCGCAAGGCCGCTGGGGATGCCAAGGATGCTCAGCACATCAAGGCGGAATTTGCGCAGGCGAAAATCATGCTGACGCAGGTACTCATAGACAAAAGGGATAAGAAGCGGAATAGCTGTGACTCGCGTCAGGCTGGCGAGGGCACCCCAGAGCGCAGCCTGCCACCACTGTCCGCGCCGTAGGGCAAAGAAACAGAGAAGAGAAAGAAGCATAAAGAGTGATTCGCTATAGGCTGCAGCCAGGAAAAAAGCCATAGGAAACGTTGCATAGTAGAGCACAGTGCGGCTGGCGAGTTCCTCGCCGAAGTCCTCGGAGATCAGGCGGTATAACACCACCAGAACGCCGAAGCCAGCCAGGTTTGAGACGACCAGAGCCGCCAGTACAGGGTTATCAGCCAGATAATTGAGCAGGCGAATGAGGAGGGGATAGAGGGGGAAGAAGGCCGTACGCCACCAATCACTATAGCCATGCAGGGCGATGGCAATAAAATGGCCAGTGTCCCAGTGCCTCCAGCTGTTGATCATGGCTCGTAGGACGGGGCCGCTAGTGCTGCTGGTGTCGCCGGGAAAGAGGAAAGCGACGTAGCTCAGGAGCAGATAGAGCAGGTGGGTAGCAGTATAGATCGGTAGGGCCTGCTGGATGGCCGTGAGCCAGGGGGAGCGGATAGCCGTAGTCGCTGTCTCCACCTGCGTCTTGCTCTGGTCTGCTACAGCCTGGTCAAGCTGTCCCTTCTGTTCAGGCAGTCTGTTCTCGCCTGTTATCGTGGCTGGTTCCTCTAACGCAGATGGGAGGGAGGCGGGAGAAGCTTCTTGCTCCCTCCGCTGGCTGGCGGAATGCCAAGCGGACACAGAATGCATTTGCTCGTCAACTGCAGATTCAGGGACTGATGAGAGCAGCGGGACAGCCTCATCTTTGGTCAGAGGCTGGCTCAGCTGCTCTCCTCTCGAGCGACGAGAGCGGAGTGAATGAAGCATGAGCATTCTCATTGATCGTAAAACCCCAGGTCTGTGAGTGCTCGTAGACTCAATGGGCGGCGAACCTGTGGATGCCCCTTCCCAATCAGGAGCGGTAGCCGCGTATCGCCCTGGGAAGAGAGCTGGACCCGCTCTTTCCCACAGGCAAATTGTTCAGCTCTGATAGAGTGACGATTGACTGGTTGCAGCAATAACGCGCCAGCCCTCTTTGGTTCTCTCTCTTGCTCCCTGGTAATATCCTCTACTATGTGCATGGAAGATTGTTATTCAATGGGGAGATATGCTATCATAGAAGAGTCGTCACGAAACAGCTTTTCCTCTTGGAATTGAGACGTAGATCAATCGATTCTTTTAATAAAGTGTTCTAATGATATTTCAGGAACGCTATGGGAAGGGAAGACACTTGCAAACCTGGCAGGAACTGCTGAGTCAGCTTATTGAGGACATTCAGCTGGAGAGGCGACTTGCGCAGGAGATGGGGGTACAGCCAATTACGCTCAGGCGTTGGGCCCGGGGGGTGGTGCAACCGCGGGAGGATAACATCCGGCGTTTGCTGAAGGCGGTCCCGCGTGAGATCCATCCTGAGCTGATGCGTCTGCTGGCCAAAGACTTCCCGAAGCTGCTGGAGCAACCTGCGGAAAGCTCAGTCCCGACAGCGCTGCCAGCGCCACCCATCGAGGTTTACGTGCGTGCCCTCAGCATGTATACGACGACGCCCCCTGCTCTCTATCCAGAAGCGCTCTATGATCTTCTGTTACAGCAGATGCTCAGACAGCTTGATCCAGAGCAACATGGCCTGGCTGTGACAGTCGCGCGCTGCATGCCGCCGCCGGCCCCGGGGCAGAAAGTGCGCAGCCTGCGCGAGATTGTTGGACGCGGCAATCCTCCCTGGCCGCGCGATCTCAGCCAGCAGACGATTTTCCTGGGAGCGGAGTCGCTGGCCGGAGCTGCTGTGACCCATTGCCGTCTGGTGACGATCCCTAGCCGCGACGAAGAGTATAGTCTCTTCCCGGCTCACTGGGTCGAGCATGAGCAGAGCGCGGTGGCCTGCCCTATTCTCTGGCAGACGCGCGTTGCCGGCTGTCTCATTGTCTCCAGCGCTTTACCTCATGCTTTTACTCAGGCCCAGCAGTCCTTGATTGAGCGCTATGCCCAGCTGATGTCTCTCTCCTTTCGCCCCGAGGCTTTCTACAGCCATAGCGATATCGAGCTGCGCCTGATGCCTCTCTACATTGAGCAATTGCCATATCTTCGCAACTTCAGGAGATATGTCAGTCGCAAGGTGGAGGAGGCCAATGTAGCGGGCCGCTCGTTATCGCTGTCTGAAGCCCAAGAAGCGGCCTGGCGGGAGATAGAGGAGCAGCTTCTGGAGCTGCCTTTGCGCCAGGCAAAAGAGGATGGGGAACGGCGCTGAGACGCCGTGAAGCCTGGAAGACGCGAAGCATGTGCTCTGGCCTGGAGACCCTGGTTTCGCCATTCCAGAGCGCATGCTTCTGGAAGAGATCGAAGATAAGAGAGCGTCCGATCAGCTGGTGGTGTATAGTCCGGGCTCCGCTCTACCACCAGCGGCGATAATCGTTCTCGCGCGAGTAGGGGTGGTAGGGATAGGAGGGGTAGCTGATAGTGGCGGGGGGCTTGAGCCAGGGGCGCAGGATCAGCGTAATGATCAGGCCAGTCAGGAAGCCGCCAACGTGGGCCAGATAAGCGACGCCACCCATCCCCTGTTGCACCTGGGCCAGGGAGGCCACGCCATCGAAGAGCTGCAGCAGGAACCAGAGGCCGATGAGCACAATCGCTGGCAGTGTCACAATGGTGAAGAAAAAGAAGATGAAGATGACGGTACGCACGCCGGCCACGGGGAAAAGCACCAGGTAGGCTGCCAACACGCCGGCGATCGCGCCGCTGGCCCCAATGCTGGGAACCGTGGAGTCAGGAAAAGCCACGGCCTGGGCAAGGCCGGCTACGATGCCACACAACAGATAGAAGCAGAGATAAGGGAAGTGTCCCAGACGGTCTTCCACATTATCGCCGAAGACGTAGAGAAAGAGCATGTTGCCGCCGATGTGCAGCCAACCGGCGTGCAGAAACTGAGAAGTAATCAAGGTAAAGTAGACCGGCTCAGGGGTCTGGAAAGCAAGGTGAGCCCGCACCAGGGCCGTCTGAGGAACACCATGTAAGAGGGCGGCGGGCACGACTCCGTAGGCGAAAATCAGCTCATCTGCGCGATCCCCAAGGGAAAGCTCGTAAAGGAAAACCAGTAGATTGACCAGGATCAGGCCCCACGTCATCCAGGGCACATGTCGGCGTGGCCCTGGGAAGTCCTGAAATGGTATCACCTGCAGTCTCCTCCTTTAGCCTGTAGGTTGCTATGCTCCAATACGATTCAGGTGCCACTGGAGCTTCAGGCAACGTCTGCCTTGCCTGCCAGCCTCTGTTGGAGCGACCCCTTGAGCCGACGAGGATGTGCTGGGCAATGAGCCGAACGAAACGGCCATCTCCGACCGGACTCTCTGGGCGCAATCCGGCCTGTTCAGTGTTACCCTGTCCTCCGCTGCTCTTTGGGCCGCCTTCGCGGCTGCGTGCTGAGCTGTTTAGCCTGCAACCGACCAACGGCGCAGCACCTCCAGGGTGTCTTTTACCAGTTGCTCCAGTGGGGCGAGCGGCACGTATTCTGCGGGAGAATGCTCATTCACCACGCCGGTGGAGATGGTAAAGACACGTACGCGCGGACGGAGGGCGCTTGCGTCGCTACCGATGAAGGTGGGGCGCAGCTGGAGCTGCTCGCCACGATCGGCCAGCACCTGACGGTAGAGGGACAGTAGCGGCTCCTGTTCATCAACAAGGTAGGAACCGCAGTGAGGGACAAAGCGTACCTCAGCCTGCCCTCCGGCCTGATGGGCAGCCTCTGCAAAGGCCGTGCGCAAGCGTTCACGGTAGCGCTCTATCTGCTCGCCTCCCTCGAAGCTACGCAGCTCTCCCTGGAGCAGCACGCGAGCAGGGACGGCATTGCGAGCGCTACCACCCTCGATACGTCCGATCAAAATCCGCGTTTGATCATTGGCCAGCGAACCGTGAGGGTAGGTTGCCTGGCGGAAAATCTCCAGGGCGTTCACGGTCTGGCGTAGATCTTTGCCGGGGTGGCCAGTGCGGCCAATGATCTCGACATCGAAGGCTTCATAGTGGGCGCCGCGCGAGACAACTACGCCTGCCTCAAAAGCGTTATCGAAGACGATGCCATCGCTTACCTGCCAGGGAGTTGGATCGAAAGCGCGAGCGCCCTGCAGGCCGCTCTCCTCTTGAACGGTGAAGAGCACGACGATGGGCGGGTGGGGCAGTGAGCCTTCCTGGAGACGCCTGAGCGTTTCCAGGATGATGGCCAGGCCGGCGGCGTCGTCAGCTCCGAGGTTGGAGCTGCCATCGCTGTAGAGGACGCCATTCCGCAACACGGGACGCTGTCCCCGCCCCGGCGGAACGCGGTCCATGTGAGCATTCAAGAGCACGGGGCGCCCCTGGCCGGGAAGCAGAGCGATCAGGTTCCCGGCGCCATCAACGCTGGTCGTTAACCCCTGGGCCTGCAGAGTAGTCTCAAGGTACTGGCGAACGTGCTCCTCATGCCCTGATGTGGAGGGCAAGGCTACCAGATCGAGCAGGCTGGCGTAAAGGCGGTCTGCGCTCATCACAAAGGTACTCTTTCTAGTTCTTCTCCCTGAATCCCGGTTCCCAGGGCTTCTTTTCTCATTATAGCGGGATTGTGGGAGTGAAGAAAAGGCGGTAGTGGCTTCCGGTTGCCAGCCAGCCCAGTCAGGCGGATCTTGCTGGTCCTCCCCGAAAAGCGCTTTGGCAGGGGGCCTGGCCTATTTGCCATCTTCTATTGGTTCAGTTATAATGCCCGATGATAGAAAACAGTCGCTCCATCTCATTTTGCATGAAGCGAGTAGACAGAGAAGCAAGCGCGAGGAGAGCTGGTCTTCTCTGGTGAGGGAGGAGGACCAAGATGCCGTCCTGGCGCGGCTGTCTACTTGTGAAGGGAGCGCTGCCCATCGTGCTGTGCCCTTGTTCAAGCCGTGCTAGCTCTAGCTAGAAGGGGATCTGTGCATGACTCCTGGTGCTGCTGACCTCATAGGGAGACCAACCGAGCTATTTTACTGGGTACGGGGCGAGATGGTAGTTGTGGTGCAACTGCCCAGAAGGCCGGCTGAAGATGCCTTGGAATTGCTGGCTGAGCAGGTACGGAGCCAGCTCAATGCTCTTCTGGCACCCCATCATCTTATGCTGGAACCGTATGGGAGCGGGGGACGCTGGCAGGAGGAGGCGAGTCCGCCCCGGCCTCCGATTCGCCAGCGGGCTTTTCTCTTTGGCTATCATCGCCAGCAACCATTGGTGGCGATTTTCTATCAGGTGCGCCATTTAGAGCAAGCGCTTATTGATCCTATGCCTCTTGCGCTTGCATATCTGCAAGTGCATCTTGAAGAACTGGCTGAGCGAGGTCTTCGTCTCGTCTCTATTATGCCCAATTGGTTAGTCACTGCTGCCCCTTTTTATTACAGTGTTGGCGGGCCTGCCCTGCCGCCCCGTCCTGCTCCGCGGCTAGAGCTGCCAGCCATTGGGGCCAGTGAGCCACCGCTTGGCTGGCATATTTCCTTTCTTGATCAGGGGCTCTTGCTTGATCCCGAGGGAGCGAGCAATGTCCTGGTGGCGGTTCTTGACACTGCGGTCGAGGCCGAGCGCCTCTTACGGGCGGCGGAGCGCCCTGAGTTTCGGCGGAACTGGCTGCTCCAGCGTCTGGCTGCCGACTTGCGCAATGACCGCGGATTATTTCAAATCGAATATGATCGCTATCCGCTTTGGGAGGCCGTGCGCACGGGGCGGGACCGTTACGGCGAAGCTTTCTACTATCCTATGCCTGACCACGGCCTCTTTGTGGCTGGCCTGATTCGCGATATTGCTCCCCAGGCGCGTATTCGGCTGATTCGCGTTCTTAATGACTATGGCGGCGGCGATCTCTATGGACTATTTGCGGCCCTGACTGGTTTGGAGAAAGAGCTGTTCTCGGGGGCTATTCGGCGCCTGGTGATCAATTTGAGTTTGACCACCTTGCCCGATGCTCGCCGTCTGCCTTATGTCTGGTTCGATGATCGCCGTTGGCCGAGTCGGGGGTTAGCCAGTGTGATGAGCGTCCTGACGCTGCTAGAGGATGGGCTGCGTCTCCTGTTTGAAAGCCTTTATGCCCAGGGGGCCTTGCTCGTTGCAGCTGCGGGAAACGATTCGTGGCCGGAGGCTCGCCAGGAGAAGCGGCGAAGACCGCCGCGAGCTCCGGCGCGCTATGCAACAGTGGTCAGTGTGACCTCAGTCAACAGCCGCTTCGAGCCATCCCAATTTGCTAATGCCGCTGCGATGCCGCCAGTGAATGGCGGCGTGGCTACTTTCGGGGGTGATGTTGAGGGGGTGAGAGATAGTAATGATCTGCCCGATGCTGTCAGGGGGGTCTATATTTCACCAACATTCCCCACCGGTGAGCCGAACGCCACTGGCTGGGCAGATTGGTCAGGCTCCTCGTTTGCCACGCCTATCGTCAGCGGTCTTGCCGCCCATTTACTCGCTCAGAGCTGGTCTGCAGCCAATACCATGCTACGGATGACTTCCACTGGTGAGTGGCATGGTGGTCTGCTCTATGGTTCCCCACCGGAGATACCGGCGTTGCTGGCTAATCTGATCCGTGTCCGGCAACGCTTTGGTCTCTAGCGCCGGCTACTTGCTCTTACTGACTGCCAGGATTGAGCGGGAGCTGATCACCTCTGCCCCAGCTCTGGGCTGGCTAGCTGGCTGGCTGGCTCAGAGCGTGAGGCCAGGGCCCTTTCCCTTGACGCTGTAGACCTCGTGGGATATAATAAGGGGCAACTGGGTGCTTGAAGTGTCTTCATAGGAGGCCTGACACGTGTCTGTTGGATGCGTGGGGCCCACCGTGGTGGGCTTGAGGTGAGCAAGCAGGTTCTACTTTTGGGAGAGAGAGACTTATGATCGAGCAGAAGCAGCAGCAAAAGAGCGAAAGCAGCGTGGTGACGCTAACTCCTCTGGCAGTGGAGAAGATCCGCGAGCTCCTGCAGCAGGAGAACGATCCTAATCTGGGCTTGCGTATCTTCGTTGCCAGCGGTGGCTGCTCCGGCCTCCAGTATGGCATGACCCTGGATGAGGAGCAGGAAGGCGATATGGTCATTTCCCAGGGCGATTTCAAGGTCCTCATCGATGAGATGAGCCTGGATTATGTCAACGGCAGCGAGATCGACTACGTTGATAGCCTGATGGGGGCCGGCTTTACGGTGAACAATCCAAATGCCGTGACGACCTGCAGCTGTGGCCACTCCTTTAGGACGGCCAGTGGTGGCGGCGAGCCACGTGGCTGCGCTTGCAGTCGCTAGCCTCGCTCGCTCCTGGCGCTACCTCGTTGAATAACGCTAGTGTAGCGCCTTCTTTTTTCTTTGCCGCATGACAAGACATGGTTGATACGATCGTGAAGTCAGGGGCCTCACCCAACGTATGTTGTAGTGAGGCCCCTTCATACTTGTTTGTCAGCCTCCACGGGCAAGCGGACCTGAACCCCGCTCTCCTGGCTGTATCGGTCGATCAATGATCTGGAAGGCTTCTGCTGCAAAAGAGGAGTTTGCATGAGCAGACGTTTCGCCTATCGTCCACGCTATTTCTCTCTCTCTCACCGCCAGATCCGTACCCTTTCCAAGGATCAGCGCACTCTTTTCCCTCGCCAGTGGCCTGGGTGGCAGCAGCCCCTGCGCTCTTCGCTAGAGCGCGGCCCTCTTCCCCAGCCTCATCTGCCTTTTTCTCCCTTTGTACACTCACTGGCTCTGCCCCAGTTTCCTCCTCTCTGGTGGCGAGGGGCGCGGCCTGCTCCGTGCCCGCTTTTCCCCAAGAAAAAAGGTTGAGGCTTGCGCATGGGCCACCTCTGCGCAGACCCCAACCGTGATCCCAGATCTTTTCTCCCAGACACTGACTGCGGGGCTTGCTGGCTGGTTGGCTCGCCGGCTGGCGTTCCAATCCAGCCTACCCCGGGCAGATCTCTGGGTTCTATCTACGCCACCTCTAGTATGGCCTGACACCTCCATTATAGTAATTCCTTGAAAGCTCTGCAAGAAGGTAGGACTCATGGAGTGGCTTGCTTCTCTCATGAGAAGCGGCTACTCTAAAGGATGCCTATTGTCTGGGTACTGTGGTCAGGCGCAATTGTCTCGATCTCATTCACCACGTACCGCTGTTTTATCTATTGGATGATTGTCATCCTCCTCCTCCATTGCATCCAGGCGACGCTTGAGCTCCGCGGCGAAGGCCGCGAGGTAGGTCGTGCGGCTGGTGATGTGCGTGCCTGGCAGCTCCTGGCTATCGATGCGCCCCCGGCCTTCCTGCTGATGGCGCCGGGCGAAGGCAAGCCAGGGTTTACGGCGCCAGCGCTCTTCTTCGGCGGCCCAGAAAAAGGTGATGTCCCCATAATAAGGGCCTGAACGGTAGCGCGTGAGTATCCAGCTACACGTGCTTGTCCAGTGCTGGCGCCCCTCATTGGGTGGAGGGGGAGCGTTCTCTCGTTGACCTTTCCGCCAGCGGGCGAGCTGATAGCGCCAGAGACTGTAGCGGTACCGCCAGCGGCGGAAGTGCTCCAGCTGTTGCTGCTCGTTGTGCTGCAGCAGAGTGCCCAGGACTCTGATGAAGGAGCAGGCCAGGCGGGCGCGGCTCCATCCATGCTCGGGGGCGGTGGGATCGATGAGCACGAGTAGCTCAACCTTTTCCCCCATCGCTTGCAGCTGGCGCGCCATTTCATAGGCTACCAGGCCGCCGTTGCACCAACCAGCCAGGCGGTAAGGCCCGCTAGGCTGAATCCGGCGGATCGCCTCAATGTGAGCGGCGGCCATCTCTTCAAAGCTCGGTGGTGGGGCCTCCTGGGGGAAGCGGTAGGGTTCAACAGCGTAGAAAGGCTGGTCTTCTCCCAGGTGCTTTGCCAGCTCGATGCAGTAGAAGGCTCCACCGGTCCAGTCGCCGTGAAGGTAGAAAAGCGGTCGCTTCTTTCCCTGGCGTTGTAAGGCGATGATGGGGGTGCGTGAATCTTCCTGAGATGCACCCTCTTCAATGGCTTTGGCCAGCCTCTCTATGGTCGGCTCCTGGAAGAAGAGGGAGAGCGGTAGTTGCTTGCCAAGCTGCTGCTCGATACGGGCGAAGAGGCGAGCGGCAAGTAAGGAATGGCCCCCGATCTCGAAGAAGTTGTCGCGGGTACCGATTGGCTGAACGTTGAGCAGCTCCTCCCAGATCTGCATGAGCTGCTGCTCTAGGAGAGTACGCGGGGTTGCCTCCCCCTCTTGCTCGCTCTCATGGGCGGGAGCTGGTAGCGAGGCAAGGGCCTGGCGGTCAATCTTGCCGGTAGGAGTGTGCGGGAGGGAGTCCAGAATGATGAAAGAGGCAGGGACCATATAGGCGGGTAGCCGCTCGGAGAGGAAGGAGCGGACGGTGCTGGGGGTGAGCTGGGTGCCGGGGCGGGGGGAGACGAAGGCGACGAGGCGAGCGGAAGAGGGGTCATCAGAGGAAGGCTGGTGCAGGAGGACGGCGGCCTCCTGGAGGGCAGGATGAGAAGAGAGGAGGGCCTCGATTTCGCCGAGTTCGATGCGGAAGCCGCGGAGCTTGACCTGCTGGTCGAGGCGGCCCAGGAAGAGGAGGGAGCCGTCAGGGAGCCAGCGGACGAGGTCGCCGGTGCGGTAGAGGCGGGCGTGAGGGTCGGAGGAGAAGGGGTCGGGCAGGAAGCGGGAGGCAGAGAGGGAGGGCTGGCGGAAGTAGCCGGGGGAGACGGAAGGGCCGCCGATGAAGAGTTCGCCGGGGACGCCGATGGGGACGGGCTGGAAGGAGGGATCGAGGACATAGAGGCGGCAGTGGGGGAGAGGGCGCCCGATGGGGGAGGAAGGGAAGGAGTCGGAAGGGGAGCAGAGGTGGACGGAGGCCCAGACGGTGGCTTCGGAGGGGCCGTATTCGTTGAAGAGGGGGGTGTGAGGGAGGCGGGCATAGTGCTCGCGAACGAGGGTCTGGGGGCAGGCTTCCCCCCCGATGATTACACAGCGCAGGGAAGCGAGCTGAGAAGGAGCCGCATCTTCCAGAATCTGGCGGTAGAGGGAGGGCACGACGAGTAAATGCGAAGCCTGAGCCTGCTCTAAGAATGCAGGCAGTTGACTGAGATTTCTCTTCTGTTCTTCGGCTAGCAGTATTACCTTGCCTCCTACGCACAGTGTCCAGAAAACGCCTGCCAGGGCGCTATCGAAGGTGAGGGAGAGCAAGGGAACATGGACCCTGGGGGGAAGCGACTTGTAATACTCCAGGCGTGAGGTGAGCGAGGCCATGAGGTTGGCGTGAGAGATGGAGACGGCTTTCGGGGAGCCGGTGGAGCCGGAGGTGAAGATGAGGTAGGCGAGCTGGTCGGGGGAGCCGGACCAGGGGAGGTTGTCGGCGGGGAGGGAGGCGAGCTGTGCCTGTGTCTCGGTGGCATCCAGACAGAGCACCAGGCAAGAAGTGGCCAGAGGCGGCAAGGAGGTTATGAGGGACTGGGTTGTCAGCAAAAGGGGAGGTTGCAGCTCATCTAAAAGCGCCTGTAAGCGCGCTGGGGGAGTGGTAGGGTCCAGAGGTACGAAGCAGCCACCAGCCTTGAGAATGGCCAGGAGTCCTACGACGAAGCTGGATGAGGCAGACAGAAAGAGCGGAACGGGTGTATTGGCGCTGAGGCCGAGGGAGAGCAGGAGGCGGGCGAGCTGGTTGGCCTGGCAGTTGAGGGTTTGATAGGAGAGGGAAGAGCCGGAGGCTGGCTCCAGCAAGGCGCAGGAGGAGGGGGCACGGTGGGCCTGGGCTTCGAAGAGGAGATGGATGGCCGGAGCAGGAGCGGGAGGCAGGGGCTGGGGAGAGGAGCTGAAGGAAGCGAGGAGGAGGCGCTCCTCATCGCTGAGGAGAGGGAAGGAAGCGAGCGAGCGGGAGGGATCGGAGATAAGGGAGGAGAGCACAGTCTGCCAGTGGCGGGCGAGCCGGGCGATGGTCTCCTCCTCGAACAGATCCTGGCTGTACTCAAAGCAACCGGTCAGAGTTCCGTTGGCGCGTTCCTCCAGGCTCAAGGTCAAATCGAATCTGCTTGTGCCGTTATCGATGGCCAACTCTTGAATCTGCCATGCGTTGCTGGCCAGTCTGCGATAGGAATTCATGGCCATCGCTACCTGAAACAGGGGGTTACCTGTAGCCGTCCATTGTGAGTGCAGGCGTCTGACCAACAGAGGAAGTGGCAGGTCATCATGTGCCAGGGTTTGGGCCAGAGCCTCGCGAGTTCTCTGGATAAGCTCGTGTCCGCTCAGATGATCAGGATCAGTGATGCAGCTACGCAGTGGAACAGCGTTGAGAAAATAGCCGGGGATCTCCTCAAACTCTGGTCTCTTGTGGCGATTCGTGCTGAATGTTCCAATGAGAAAGTCCTCCTGCTGACTATAGCGGTAGAGGAGAATCTGGAAGGCGGCCAGCAGCACTGTATAGAGGCTGACTCCCTCCTGGCGAGCCAGCTGGTGTAAATCCGAAGCAAGCTCGGGAGACACTGAGAAGTAGTAACTGCCACCCCGGTAGTGGAACGTGGGCGGGCGTGGATGGTCAGCTGGCAATGCGAGCGTGGTCGGGACATTGTGCAGGTACTCTTGCCAGAAGGCAAAAAGCTGCTCCAGGCGTTCGGGGGTCAGGTGGGCCTGCTCCCAGAGGACATAGTCGGCATACTGACAGCGGGGCGCCAGCAGATCAGGCTGCTGGCCCTGACTGTACGCTTTGTAGAGCTGCTCAAGCTCGGTTGGCAAGACAGTATAGAGGGTTTGAGCGTCGGCGATGATGTGGTGAATAACCAGGCCAAGCCAGTGGAGCTGAGGAGAGAAGCGTAGGAGGAAAGCGCGCAACAGGGGGACCTGAGAGAGATCGAACGGGAGGCGTATCTGTTGCTCGATCAGAGAACGAGCGGCGGTGAACTGCTCGGGGGCGGACAGGGACGAGAAATCGGTCACAGGGAGAGGGAGCGCAGGGCAAGGTTGCACCACCTGTGCCGGGGTCTCGCCCAGAGAGGGGAAAGATGAGCGCCAGAGGTGGTGGCGACGTACGAATGCCTCAAGGCTCTGTTGAAGAGCCTTCTCATCCAGGTCTCCAGCAATACGGATGACCAGTGGGATTGTATACAAGGGCCTCTCTTTGAATAGCTGGGAGAGGAACCAGAGCTGTTGCTGGCCATAAGAGAGAGGGGCCGGCTGCTCTGGATCGTGGTGAGGCAGTGCTGGCAACGCTGCGGGATCTGCCGGTGTCTCCCGAGAGCGTTCCTCTGCGGCTCCTGCTTTCGCATGCTGTAGTTCCTTCTCGATTAGCTTGGCGAGCTCTGCGATAGTTGGATGCTTAAAAAGCGTGCTCAGATTGAGCCGCACACCGTAGCGTTGCTCAATGCGCGCGAAGAGTTGGGCGGCAAGTAGGGAATGACCACCCAAGGAGAAGAAGTTATCTTGGAGACTGGGCGAGTGGACCTGGAGCAACTCTTCCCAAAGTTGGGCTATTGTTGTCTCTATTGAGTTGCTGGGTGATAGCTTCTCTTCGCTCTCGGCCTCGCTCATCTCTGGCAGAGGCAGGGCAGCCAGGGAGAGACGGTCAATCTTGCCGGTAGGAGTGTGCGGGAGGGAGTCCAGAATGATGAAAGAGGCAGGGACCATATAGGCGGGTAGCCGCTCGGAGAGGAAGGAGCGGACGGTGCTGGGGGTGAGCTGGGTGCCGGGGCGGGGGGAGACGAAGGCGACGAGGCGAGCGGAAGAGGGGTCATCAGAGGAAGGCTGGTGCAGGAGGACGGCGGCCTCCTGGAGGGCAGGATGAGAAGAGAGGAGGGCCTCGATTTCGCCGAGTTCGATGCGGAAGCCGCGGAGCTTGACCTGCTGGTCGAGGCGGCCCAGGAAGAGGAGGGAGCCGTCAGGGAGCCAGCGGACGAGGTCGCCGGTGCGGTAGAGGCGGGCGTGAGGGTCGGAGGAGAAGGGGTCGGGCAGGAAGTGGGAGGCAGAGAGGGAGGGCTGGCGGAAGTAGCCGGGGGAGACGGAAGGGCCGCCGATGAAGAGTTCGCCGGGGACGCCGATGGGGACGGGCTGGAAGGAGGGATCGAGGACATAGAGGCGGCAGTGGGGGAGAGGGCGCCCGATGGGGGAGGAAGGGAAGGGGTCGGAAGGGGAGCAGAGGTGGACGGAGGCCCAGACGGTGGCTTCGGAGGGGCCGTATTCGTTGAAGAGGGGGGTGTGAGGGAGGCGGGCATAGTGCGCGTGGACCAGTGCCTGCGGGCAAGGTTCGCCAGCGACGATGCAGCAGCGCAGGGAAGCGAGTTGAGCGGGGGAGGAGAGTTCTAGGAGGAAGCGGTAGAGGGAAGGGACGGCGAGCAAGTGGGAGATGTCAGCCTGTTGGAGCAAGGAGGGGAGCAGGGAGAGGTGGTCGGAGAGGGGGGAAGGAGGCAGCACGAGGGTAGCGCCGGAGCAGAGGGACCAGAAGATGCCGGCGACGGAGCTGTCGAAGGAGCAGGGGGAGAGGAGGAGGAAGCGGGAAGGGGGGAGGTGGTGGTAGAAGAGGAGGCGAGAGAGAGTGGAGGCGAGCAGGTTGGCGTGAGAGATGGAGACGGCTTTCGGGGAGCCGGTGGAGCCGGAGGTGAAGATGAGGTAGGCGAGCTGGTCGGGGGAGCCGGACCAGGGGAGGTTGTCGGAGGGGAGGGAGGCGAGCAGCGTCAGGGTGTCGGGGGAGTCAAGGCAGAGGAGGGTGGTGTCGGCGGGGAGGGAGGGCAGAGAGGGAGCGAGGGACTGGCAGGTGAGCAGGAAGGAGGGCTGGACCTGGGAGAGGAGGGAGGTCAGGCGGGCAGGAGGAGTGGAGGGATCGAGGGGGAGATAGAAGGAGCCGGCCTTGAGCACGGCGAGGAGGGAGACGAAGAAGGAAGGGGAAGGAGGGAGCAGGAGGGCCACGGGAGAGGAGGGAGAGAGGCCGAGGGAGAGCAGGAGGCGGGCGAGCTGGTTGGCCTGGCAGTTGAGAGTTTGATAGGAGAGGGAGGAGCCGGAGGCTGGCTCCAGCAAGGCGCAGGAGGAGGGAGAGCGGTGGGCCTGGGCTTCGAAGAGGAGATGGATGGCCGGAGCAGGAGCGGGAGGCAGAGGCTGGGGAGAGGAGCTGAAGGAGGTGAGGAGGAGGAGGCGCTCCTCATCGCTGAGGAGAGGGAGGGAAGCGAGCGAGCGAGAGGGATCGGAGACGAGGGAGGAGAGCAGGGTTTGCCAGTGGCGGGCGAGGCGCGCGATGGTCTCCTCCTCGAAC
>NZ_BDGT01000080.1 GCF_001748285.1 Thermogemmatispora onikobensis
ATAGCGAATCCAGTGTTGCGCGTAAAATAAAGTTATGCTCGGCCAGACGCTGACGAGCACGCTGAGGATCAAGGCCGCTGCGTGCGCAGACAATCGCTGTTTTAACCTCGCCATTGGCCTGCGCCAGCAGCACCTCGGCAGCGCTCCGCTCCAGCCCGGTCGCGAGCTGAACGATGCGCAGCGCGCGCTGCTGCAGCTTGTAGTTTGTCGCCTGGACATCGACCATCAAGTTGCCGTAGGTTTTCCCCAACAGGATCATGGTCCCCGTGCTGAGCATGTTGAGCACCATTTTTTGTGCAGTGCCGGCCTTCATCCGCGTGGACCCGGTAATGACCTCGGGCCCAACCACGGGCGCGATCATAATTTCTACAATAGCCTCAAGGGGAGTCGGACGATTGCAGGCCAGGCCGATGGTCAAGGTCCCCCGCTCACGAGCATAACTGGCGGCTCCCAGTGCGTAAGGCGTGCGTCCGCTGGCGGTGATGGCGACCAGGACATCGGCGGCCCCAACCTGTAAGCGCGCCGCATCCTCGCGTCCAGCTTCAGCGCTGTCTTCGACATCCTCATTGGCCTGGCTGAGCGCAGCAGGACCACCGGCAACCCAGCCAATGACAAGCTCTGGCGAAACGTTGAAGGTCGGGGGGCATTCCGAGGCATCCAGAGCACCAAGCCGCCCCGAAGTACCTGCCCCCATATAGACCAGGCGCCCACCACGGCGCAGGCGGTCGGCGATGGCCTCGATGGCACGGGCGATCTGCGGCAACTCTTGCCTGACTGCCTCAGCGACACGGGCGTCTTCAGCGTTAATGATCTGAACGATCTCTAAAGCGCTCTTGCGATCAATGTCGCGGCTGGCTGGGTTATCCTGCTCGGTGACCAGGGCGCTGAGGGCTGGCTCAGCGGGATGGTCAGGCTGTAAAGAGGCTGACATGTTGACTGCTCCTCATTCTCACACTAAAATAGCTCCCAGCCTCGGCTCGGCTTGCTTTGCCTTGCCACGCCTCGCTCTTCTCCCTCTCCTACCGGGCTGGGCTGCCTGGCATGGCCCCGGGCAATGCTACGAGAGCAGTTGCTCGCGCTTCATATGGGTATAAAAGACGTATTTATTGCCACAATAGACAGAAGAGGCGTACTCGATTGGTTGATTGCGCTCGGTATAGGTAACGCGCCGTGTGAAAAGGGCTGGGCTGCCGACAGGGACCTTGAGATACTGGGCTTCCTCGCTGCCGATGAGTCCGGCCTCTAGCTCCTGATCGGCTTCCAGCAAGGGCAGGCCGTATTTGGTCTCCAGCAGACGATAGAGCGAATTGTGCTCCAGGTCCTCTTCGAGGAGTTTTTCGCAACCGATAAAGCTGATATGCGAGACCTCGATAGCCAGTGGCTCCCCGTCAGCCAGACGCAGGCGGTGGAGGCGAAAGATCTGGAGCCCGGGCTTAATGCGCAGCCGCTCGGCGACCGCTTCGTCCGCTGGGCGCATCTCGGCTGAGAGAACGCGCGTACCAGGCTGCTGCCCACGAGCCTTCATATCCTCGGTAAAACCCGTCAGATGGATGAGCTGCTGGGTAATCTTGCGTCGGCTGACAAAGGTTCCTTTCCCTTGCTCACGGTAGAAGAGTCCTTCATTTACAAGCTCGGTGATCGCTTGCCGGGCAGTCATCCGGCTGATCCCGTATTGCTCGCCAAGCTCACGCTCGGAAGGGATCAGGTCCCCCGGTTTCCATTCGCCGCTCCGGATCTTTTCGCGCATGATCTCTTTGAGTTGATAGTAACGTGGCAATGGGCTTTTTCTCACGATCGTACTCATGGCTGTTCCTGTTCAGAAGATGTTTGCTCGCTTACTGACGTCACTCAAAAGTCCGTTCGGCCCTCGCTCGCAGCGGAACTCACTTTCAGGGCCTTGACGATCAAGGTCAACACAGATTACAGTATACCACATAGCCTGTCTACTTGGTATATTGTCTAGACCATAGACCCTCCCTCCCCTAAAGAAGCCCACGGTACCGTAACCGCATACTCCTCTCTATGGTCTACTTTGATAGTTGTATATACCACTAGGCTGGACGAGCACCAGCCAGTGCCCATTGCCTGCTGTGCTCTGGCCGGTGCGCTTGCTCAGGGGGCTACCGCCCTAGTGGCCGGCTGAAGGTTCAGCCTGGAGGCGGATAAAGGTCGGGAAGCCTTTGAACCAGGCGTGCAAAACCTCGACGCCGTCCTGATTCACAAAGCTGGCCTCTGCCGAGAGGAGCCGCTGCTCTTCGTCCTTCTCGACGAAGGTCACGGTGCAGGTGATAGTCTCTCCCGGGTAGACGGCCTTCAGATACTGAAAATGCATTTCGGTGGCCACAAAGCCCAGCAAGCCACCGATATGGGTGATCATGCTGCCGGTGAGCAGGCCAGGGAGGATGCGTCTTCCGTACCAGCTGGTCTGCGCAAAGGTCTCATCGACGTGATAGGGGTTATAGTCCCCTGTCAGGCCGCAGAACAGCGTCATGTCTCCTTCTGTAAAGGTGCGACGAAAGACATAGCGCTGCCCGGGCTGGATAGTTGCGAAGGCGCGGCGCACCTGCTCTTTGAACTCTGCTGATGCTGCCATAGGGATCTTGCTCTCCTCCTTTCTCCCGTCTCATGGGCAGAAAGTGGGCATCGTCAAATCTGACTCGCGCTTAGTGACGCCAGATGATCAGGGCATCGAGCACCTCCACCTGGTCGCCATTGGCCAGCAAGGGATTGATCTCTAGCACTTCCAGGTATGGGGCCAGGGTCTGGGCCAGCCGTGTGATTTGAGCGATCACGGCACTCAGGCGTTCCAAGTTGACGCCGGGCTGGTTGCGGAGACCGCGCAGCAGCGGGAAGCCGCGTAGCTCTTCGAGCATGGCCCGAATCTCGCGACGCTTGAGTGGTAGTGGGCGTAAGGCGATATCGTGGAGCACCTCGGCCCACAGGCCGCCGAGGCCGACGGTCAAGGTGGGGCCCCAGACCTGATCGGTGAAGACGCTGACCAGCAGTTCACTGCCCTGCTGGCGCATGGGACTGACGAGGATGCCCTCGATCGCGTTCGCGGGCACCTGCTGATGGGCTGCACTCAGGAGGCGCTCGAAGGCCCTTGCAACCGCCTCTTCGCTGCTGAGGTTCAGGGCAACGCCGCCGATGTCGCTTTTATGCAGTATCATAGGCGACTGGATCTTGAGGGCAACGGGAAAGCCGTAGTGGCGAGCGGCAGCCAGGGCCTCTGCAGGAGTGTGTGCCAGCTGGGCTGGTACAAGTGGGATGCCGGCCTGTTCCAGGAGTGCGCGCGTTTGGATCTCTGACCAGCTCCTCTCGTCAGGGGCGGCCAGCGCAGCCCCGTCCAGGGTCAGTACCGGCTCTGGCTCTGGTTCCTCAGTTGCGGGCTGCTGTGGTTGGTGGAGCTGCTCTGACCACCACAGTACCCGACCAAGGGCGCGCAGGCCATGCTCAAGCCCAGCTATGATGTGAAGGCCGGTTTGCTCGATGATAGGCAGGAGCGCGGCTGGCAGGTCGATGCAGCTATTTGAAACCAGCAGAATCGGGCGCGGCGAGCTATGCACCAGCTCAGCCAGGCGCTCATATTGGTTGTAAAGGACCTGCTGACTCTCAGGAGTGGGACGGCGCAGACCATCGATGCTCACCACATTGAGCACGAAGTCAAGCTGAGGGTCTTCGCGCACGATGGCCAGGGCCCGCTGTTGGAGCGTGCCATCGACAACCACATAGCCGGTCACATCGAGCGGATTGTGAGGCGTGGCAAAGGGTGGCAGCACAGTCTGCAATTGCTGGCGTGTCCTGTCGCTCAACTCGGGCAGGAGCAGGCCCTCGTCCTGGGCGCGATCGGCGATCAGATCGCAGGCGCCACCCGAAGGAGTGACCGCGCCCAGGCGCCGGCCCGGTAACGGACCGTGGTAGGCGGCCAGCGCCGTGGTTGTTAAGAGGTCCTCGAGGGAAGAGACACCAATGATGCCCAGTTGGCGCAGGGCGGCGGCGTTAACTGCCGCATCACCGACCAGGGCTCCCGTATGGGCAGCGGCGGCCCGGGAGCCGGCCTCGCTGCGACCAACCTTGAGCGCGACGAAGGCACAGCGCTGGGCCTGCGCTCGGGCGGCGAGCCGGCGCAGTGCCTCTGGCTGGCGAATGCTTTCGAGGAAGAGGGCCACGGCCCGCGTCGTGGAGTCGGCCAGGAGATACTCAAGTACATCGCACAGGCTGATCATTCCTTCGTTGCCCAGGGAGACCAGGAGACTGAGGCCGATGGCATGGGCCTGGGCAAAGGCTAGCACAGCGCTGGCCAGTGCCCCGCTCTGCAGCACCACGGCCACCGGTCCGCTGCGCAAGGGAAAATTGATGGGCAGTCCGTAGGGAGTAATGCCGGCGGCAGCGTTGATGAAGCCGTTCCCATTCGGCCCCAGGATCAGCAAGTCGTGGGCCTGAGCAAAGGCCAGCAGCTCCCGCTCTCGCTCTTCGCCCTGCGGGCCGGTCTCACGGAAGCCCGCTGTCAGCACCACAAAGTGGCGCACACCGCGCTCCGCTCCTTCGGCGACGACCGGCAGCACCTGGGAGGTCGGAACCATGACGAAGGCCAGATCTGCCGCCTCTGGCAGGGCGCTCAGCGTTGGCAGCGTAGCCTGCCCATGCGCATGCGGACGCCGTGGATTGATCAGATAGAGAGGTCCAGAAAAGGTGCTTGCTTTCAGGTTTTGCACGAGATAGGTGGACCAGCGCACTTCGTCGCTGGCTCCGACCACGGCGATGCTGCGCGGGTGGAAAAAAGCCTTCAGCCGCTCTGCTGCGATGGGTTTCTCTTGCTCCATGAGCCTTCATCCTTTGTGGCTGCGACATTGCACTGGTGCAACAATTGCAGCAGGTGCACTGCCAGCAGCGGCAGCTCTGGCCGCTGCTCCTGCTGCCTGCGTACTCTGCTGGCTGGCTGGCTGGATAGGCTGCTCGCGTGACCTTGCGTGACCTATTCTGCCAGACGGAAAAAGGGCAGAGGTGGGCGTCCACTCACCCGCTCAAAGCTGACCTGAACCGGGGCGCCAATGCGCACACGCTCGCGTGGCGCCTCAATCAGGCGAGTCATCAGGCGCACGCCTTCCTCTAGCTCAACGATGGCGATGATGAAAGGAGCCTCGGCGGCGAAGGGACCGAAAGCGCGGTGGACGACGCTATACGAGTAGATGGTCCCACGGCCCGAGGCGCTGACCCAGGTGAGCCGATCGCTATGGCAGTGAGGGCACAGGGTGCGCGGATAGAAGACGTGGCGCTGGCAAGACGTGCAAAACTGGATGCGTAGCTCCCCGTGCTGGATACCTTCCCAGTAAGGGGCTGACTCGGGATCGCTCTGGGGGAGGGCGTACGTTACTTCCTCACTCATGCTGCACTCTCTCTTTCAGTCCTTGCCGAGCAAGACGGTGGCTGCTGAAGATAGGACGCCGCCGGTGCCGTGGGCCAGAGCGAGACGGGCCCCGGGGACCTGGCGCGGCCCACACTCGCCGCGTAGCTGGCGTGTAGCCTCGATGAGCAGAAAGATGCCGTACATGCCAGGATGGCAGTAGGAGAGGCCACCGCCATTGGTGTTCATGGGAAAGGGGCCGCCCGGCGCGGTGCGCTGACCGCTGACAAAGGCCCCCCCCTCACCGAGCGGGCAAAAGCCAAGGGCTTCCAGGGTCATGATGACCGTGATCGTGAAGGAATCATAGATTTCGACAACGTCGATCTCTTCGGGCCGCAAGCCGGCCATACCAAAGGCTGTCTGGCCGGAAGCAATGGCGGCCTGATGAACTGCCAGGTCAGGCATGTTGGCGATCGTCGCATGGGTATGAGCTTCACCGTGGCCCAGCACCCAGACCGGCGGCTTGCGAGTCTGGCGCGCTCGCTCCGCTGAAGTCAGCACTACGGCCCCTCCGCCATCGGTGACGAGACAGCAGTCGAGCAGATGCAGCGGTTCAGCAATCCAGCGCGAGGCGAGCACATCCTCGATGGTGATGGGGTCGCGCATCATGGCCTTCTCGTTAAGCATAGCCCACTTCCGCGTCGCCACCGCTACTTCGGCTAGTTGCTCGCTGGTGGTGCCGAACTGGTGCATATGGCGCATAGCGGCCAGGGCGTAGGCCCCTACCGGCGTGGGCAGCCCAAATGGTCCCTCGAACTGTTCCGTGAGGCGGTATGCTGGGCTGATCCGGCCACGGGAGCGGTCCGAGCGCTGGGTGCTCCCGTAGACGATGAGGGCTACTTCGATGAGGCCGGCCTCAATGGCGGCGACTGCGTGCTCGATGTGGGCCTCAAACGAGGAGCCGCCGATATTGGTAGAGTCGCTATAGCGCGGTCTGAGACCGAGATACTCGGCCAGGGTCAGGGTGGGAGACCAGGACCAGTTGCCGGCGCAGAAGAGGGCGTCGACCTCGTCAAAGCTCAACCCGGCCTCTTCGAGGGCGGAGCGGGCAGCCTGAGCTTGCAGCTGCAGGACGGTCTTGTTGGGGGTATAGCCCAGGTCGGACTCGGCAACGCCGACAATGGCGGCGCGCGGGCTACGCGGCGCGGATGCTTTCGACATGCATGCCTCCAGCCTGTCTACGTGTTTGTAGTATTAGTGTATCATCTTTCCCCCGGTCCAGCCCAGATGCCGGCCAGGCGGCTCGCTGCCAATCACACAAGGCTCAGCGGGGTGAAAAGAAAATGACAAGGCTGCAAGTGGACGGCTGATCCTTTCGCGTGACATCGGTGGGCCAAAGAGGAGCGCTTTGCAGCGGCGGGGCGCACTCGGCCGTTCTATAAACAGGCGGCCAGTGCCAGCTCTGGAGAGAAGCCTGGCCATTGGCAAGACCAGGTCCAGCAACGGAAGGAGTCATCTCTACATGGATGAGGAGACGCTTGCGCAGGCGGAAGAAGCGCGCTTACATCAGGCGGCGAGCCATGAACGCAACTGGGAGCGTTGGGGCCCCTATCTGGCTGAACGCCAATGGGGGACGGTGCGCGAGGATTATTCCCCCGATGGAAACTGCTGGGACTATTTTCCCCATGATCACGCTCGTAGTCGTGTCTATCGCTGGGGAGAGGATGGACTGCTGGGTATCTGTGACCGTGAGTGTCGGCTCTGCTTTGCTGTAGCCCTATGGAATGGCCAGGACCCTATTCTCAAGGAGCGGCTCTTTGGGCTGACCAACGCCGAAGGCAATCACGGTGAGGACGTCAAAGAATACTATTTCTATCTCGATGCTGTGCCCAGCTCTGCCTATCTGCGCGCCCTCTACAAATACCCTCAACGAGCCTATCCCTATGCGCAGCTCCTTGAGGCGAATCGTCGGCGCTCTCGGGCGGAGCCGGAGTACGAGCTGCTCGATACTGGGATCTTTGAGGAAAATTGCTACTTTGATCTCGGCGTCGAATATGCTAAAGCCTCTCCCAATGACATCCTGATCCGCCTCACGGTGGCCAATCGTGGCCCCGAGACAGCGACGCTGCATCTACTGCCCACGCTCTGGTTTCGCAATACCTGGAGCTGGGGCCAGCAGGGTGAGGATTACTGGCCCAAACCTCGTCTGAGTACCCCCGATGGTCAGGCTCTCCTGGCCGAACATGTCTCGCTGGGCCGTTTCTGGCTGCTTGCCGAGCAACGGTCGGATCTGCCGACGCCGCGTCTCCTCTTCACAGACAACGAAACGAACTTCCAGCGTCTCTTTGGGGTTCCCAATGCCAGCCCTTACGTCAAGGATGCCTTCCATGCCTTTGTGGTCGAAGGGCGTCAGGAGGCGGTCAATCCAGCTCACGAGGGAACGAAAGCCGCCTTTTACTATGTGCTCACCCTGCCCGCTGCTCAGGAGTGTCAGTTACATCTGCGCCTCTTTGCCGAGAGCGAAGCGCCGACTGCTCCTTTTGGCGAGAGTTTCACGGCCCTCTTCTCCCAGCGCCAGCAAGAGGCCGACGCTTTCTATGCGGTGCGCATCCCGTCTGCGCTCCCTGAGCAGGCGCAGCGTGTGATCCGGCAAGCCAACGCCGGTCTCCTCTGGAATCGTCAATTCTACAACTATGACGTGGCCACCTGGCTCAAAGGCGATCCAACGCAGCCCTCGCCCCCGTCTTCTCGTCTCAGCGGGCGTAACCAGGACTGGAAGCATCTCTTCAATCGCGATATTCTCTCCGTCCCTGACAAATGGGAATACCCCTGGTATGCTGCCTGGGATCTGGCCTTCCATGCTGTCGCCTTTGCCGGCCTTGATCCTGACTTTGCCAAGCAGCAGCTGATCCTGCTCTTGCGCGAATGGTATATGCATCCCAATGGGCAGCTCCCAGCCTATGAGTTCGCCTTCTCGGACGCGAATCCGCCGGTCCATGCCTGGGCCTGCTGGCGGGTCTACAAGATGACGGCGGCTCGTGGCTCCCGCGATCTCCAGTTTCTGGCCCGTGCCTTTCATAAACTCCTCATCAATTTCACCTGGTGGGTCAACCGCAAAGATATCGCGGGCAGGCATCTCTTTAGTGGCGGCTTCCTGGGGCTCGATAACGTTGGCCTCTTCGACCGCTCACGCCCTCTCCCCGGAGGCGAGCAGCTAGAGCAGGCCGATGGCACTGCCTGGATGGCCTTCTACTGCCTGACGATGCTCTCCATCGCTCTGGAGCTAGCCCATGAAGATCATGCCTACGAAGATGTCGCCTCCAAGTTCTTCGAGCACTTCATTGCCATTGTAGACGCCATGAATGCCCTGGGTGGAAACGGCATGTGGGATGAAGAAGATGGCTTCTACTATGATCAGCTGCTCATCGATGGGCGCAGCCTGCCCCTGCGCGTGCGTTCGGCGGTCGGCCTCATTCCTCTCCTGGCGGTCGACATCCTCGACGACGAGCGCCTCGCCGCTCTGCCCGGCTTCAGCAAGCGCCTGCGCTGGTTCCTGGAGAATCGGCCCGATCTGGCCCGTCACATCTCCTACCTGCAAGGAGGTGGCCAACACTCGGAAGCGCATCGGCTCCTGGCCATTCCCTCGCGTGAGCGCCTGCTGCGAGTCCTGCGTTACCTTCTCGATGAGAGCGAGTTTCTCTCTCCCTATGGCATCCGCTCGCTCTCGCGTTACTACCGCAACCGCCCCTACACCATTGTGCTCGATGGTCAACAGCTCAGCATTGACTACGAGCCGGCGGAATCGCGCAGCGGCCTCTTTGGCGGTAACTCTAACTGGCGTGGCCCTATCTGGTTCCCATTGAACTACCTGCTAATCGAAGCCCTGGAACGCTACCATCGCTTCTACGGGGCGAGCCTCCTGATCGAGTGCCCCACCGGCTCAGGGAGACAGCTGACGCTGGCGCAGGTGGCTCAGGAGCTGACCAGGCGCCTGTGTCGTCTTTTCCTGCCCGACGAGCAAGGAAGCATTGCCTGGTGCGGAAGCGAACAACGCTTTCTGGCCGACCCCTACTGGCGCGATCTGGTCCTCTTTTACGAGTACTTTGACGGCGACACAGGGCGTGGTCTGGGCGCCAGCCATCAGACTGGCTGGACCGCTCTCATCGCTCGTCTGCTGACAGACCTGGCGAGCGAGACGGCGGCTCCCTGAGCATGAGCAAGAGGGGCTAACGCTAAGGGCGAAGACGCGAGCCAGGAGGGCCGTCGTCGGGCGAAATCAGACCGTGGCGAATGGCGAAGCGCACCAGGTGCGGGATATCGTGCAGTCCAAGCTTCTCCATAATATTGGCGCGGTGGGCCTGCACGGTTTTGACGCTCAGCACGAGCCGGTTGGCGATCTCCTGGCTGGTGTAGCCCTCGGCGACCAGTGTCAGGACCTCCAGCTCGCGCGGGCTGAGCACGCGCAGCTCATCGGCCAGCTTCTCTGACTCCTCACCAGGAGGCGACTCACGAGCAGGCTGGCTGCTCTCCTGCGTCTGACTCTCTTCCTGGGCCGTGCACTGTTCCAGGTAGACGCGGATCAGCGAGCGAGCCAGACCAGGGTAGAGGAAGGCCCCGTTGTCGGCCAGGGCGCGGACCGCGCTCTGTAGCTCGGCTGGCGCCGCCTTCTTGACCAGATAGCCGCTGGCCCCCACTCGCAGGGCCTGCAGAAAGTACTCCTCGCTATCGTGCATGGTGAGAATGAGGACCTGGGTCTCCGGCTGCTCAGCGCGGATACGACGGCAGGCCTCCAGGCCATCCATTTCTGGCATCGTGATGTCCATGACCACAATATCTGGCCGCAGTTGACGCGCCATCTCTACCGCCCCTCTGCCCGTCTTGGCCTCCCCAACAATGTGGATCTCCGGCTGCAGCGTTAACAACAGCTTCAGGCCCTGGCGCAAAATATCATGATCGTCGGCCAGCACCAGACGAATCGTACGATCAGCTGTACGACTGGCGCTGGCCGGCTGCCCATCCTCCATTGCTCTCTCCCTCCTTGCCTCCTCCTGTCAACAGTGCTTTATTATTAGGTAGTGTAAGGCCAGAAAGAGCCATTGCCAACCTGGCTCTGCCCGGGTGGGCGAGTTATGCTGGTCTCAGCCTCTGGCTCAGCACGGAAGGAAACGCGCCTCTGCTGCCCATGCATAGAGCGTGCCAGAAAGAGAACGACGATGCGGATCATCTGGGAATGGCTGCGGCGCTGGCAGCTCTCACTCTTTGAGAAAGTCATCCTCACCAACAGTCTACTCTTGCTCGCAGAAGCTGTCATGGCCCTCTGGGTGACCAGCCATGCACTGGAAGCCCATCATTTTCTCATTGACACTGCCTTTCTGGTAGCAGCCACCTTACTCAGTATTGCCATCAATGCCTTCCTCTTGCGAGCCAGCTTCAGACCGCTCTTTCGCCTGCTGGAAGTCATTCGCCAGGTCAGTGCGGGTAAGACCGAAGCTCGGGCCGAGTCAGCCCCCGCGGATTCCGAAGTAGGCCAGCTCGCCGCTGCCTTCAATACGATGCTAGACCGTCTGGAAGAGCTGCGCCGTCAGCAATCGGCACTGATTTTGCAGGCCAGAGAGGAAGAGCTGCGGCGCGTTTCTCGTGAATTGCACGATGAAAGCAGCCAGAATCTGACCGCTGTCCTGGTCTACTGTGAGATCCTTCTCCGAACCGTAGCGGGCCTGCCCGAAGAGAGTATGACGAGTGAGACGCGCCAGCAGCTCATTGCAAGCTGCCAGCAGTTAAGCGAGCTGGCCCAGCAGACGCTCGATGCCGTTCGTCAGCTTTCCCAGCGCCTGCGCCCGCCCGTGCTCGATGACCTGGGGCTGGTCGCGGCCTTACGCTGGCTGGTTGAGGATTGCCGTCGGCGCTTTTGCCTGCCAGTTGAGCTGACTATCGAAGAGCAGGCGCTCTGGCAACGCTTGCCTTCCCCTTATGAGACTACTCTCTTTCGCATTGCTCAGGAGGCGCTTACCAACGTGGCCCGGCATGCGCGTGCCAACCAGGCCCAGCTCTCGCTGCGGCTGACCTCCAGCGCGATCCAGCTCTCTATTCGAGATGATGGCCTGGGCTACGATCCAGGGCAGCGCAGCAACGGTCTGGGACTGGTGAGCATGCGGGAGCGCGCTGCTCTCCTCGGGGGCAAACTCTCTATCGATGCGTGCCCGGGCCAGGGAACGCATGTTGAGGCCATTCTCCCTCTACCAGCGACCTGAAGAGAGATCTTGCTTGCCAGACCTCGTCGCCGCGCTTTCCTCGCGCGCGCTTTCCTCGCGCGTGCCGGTCCTGTTTGCTCTCCTGCCTTCAGCTCAGGCCACTTCCAGATGGAGGATCTGCTGCTGCGGCGTAAAGCCTTTGGCATGCGCCTCTATTTTGATGGCCCAGGCGCCTGGCATTGAGAAAAAGACCAGCACGCTATAGCTGCCATGCCCTTCCTGCCGAATATGGATCGGCGTTGGCCCCATGGCCATGTCTGGCATCCAGGCCGAAGAGCTGACCTGAGCCTGCTCGATGGGGGTCCCCTGGGGATCAGTGAGCTGCAGCTGCAAGCGTGCTGTCCCCACGCGCAACGGTGGCCCTTCCGTGACGTGCACCTGGAGCACAGCCGGGACCTGGACAGGCCAGAATGCAGCCAGCGTCAAGGCCGCTACGCAAGAACAAGCCAGCAGCAGCCAAAAAATCGGGCGTACACGCATAAGCGCTCACCCTCTCGGCGTGGTATCCTTCTCCTCTTCACGTGCGATCTCACGTCGCATCTGCGCCAGGCTGGAAGCGCTCGCAGGCTGGCGGCCCAGGCTCCGACCCAGACCAAGACCGGCGCCACCACCGACGAGCAAACCGGCAATGGCGGCCACGCTCACCCACAGTGGCAAATTACTTGCTCCACCCGAGGTCGACGAAGTTGAGGAGCCAGAAGCCTGAGCCGGCGGAGCAGGAGCAGGTGTCGAGGTCGTGCTGCTTGCCCCTGTGGGCTTTACAGTGAAGATAAAGGCCCCCTCGGCTTCGTCACCGTCCTCTGCCGAGACAGTGATCCAGCGCACGATGTAGACCCCATTGCCGTCCGGTTTGATGCGTACCGACATCTCGCGTGGATTATTCAAAGGAATAGAGGCATTCCCCTGGCTAATGAGCGCCCCATCTGGCCCGTAGACGAACAGATTACTTTTACTGGGATCGGGATTCACATTCTCAGCGGTGAAGACTGTCACAGTCGATGGTACCTGGCTAATCGTTGAACCAATTTTAGGATTGGCATCGATGACCTTAGCGTGGGCCGAAACAGGCTTGACACCAACAACGAAGAGCAGCAACGCGCTCAAAAGCAATGCACAGCCCAGCTGCACCGAGCGCATGAGTCGCCACGTAGAGTAGAGCATAGTTAGCGTCCTCACTTTTTCATCTCCGCAAGTGGCTCCTGCTCTGGCCAGATCGCTGCCCCACCAGACGCTCTCCCCATTCGTTTCATGGAGGAATGGACAGCTCCAGGCCAGACAGCCTCTGATCCTAGCATAAGAAGCTGCTTACCAGCTGTCCATTAGGAAGAATCCCTATTCTGCTCTCCAGGCACCGTAAGGTGTTCTGATGAAAGGACCAGGTCAGCGAAGGAAGAAGCTGCCCCTGGGCGATCGGGAGCCAGAGAGGTATGCTCCAGAAAAAGCTAGTCGGTCAATACCTGCCAGGAGTGGCCCCCGTCCTGGCTGAAAAGCACGCTGGCGGGATAGAAAAAAGCGGCATAAAGCAGAGTGGACTGCCTCGGCGAGAGCTGCAACGTCATCAGGTCGCTGCGCGAGAAGGTAAAGCGTTTCTGCCAACTGGTGCCCTGATCTGAGGAGAACCACAGATCGCGACCGGCCAGGGCATAAAGAACGTGGCCATCAGCTGAGGTAACCAGACGTGTCAGGGAAGCATTCGGTGTAGGACCACTCAGGTGAGTGATCTGTCTGCTGCCATCTTGCCAGCGATAAAGGCCCTCATCGGTAGCACAGAAGATCAGGCGTGGCTGAGTCCGCGTGGCGGTCAGACTGAGAACCGTCCCATTGACTCCCTGGATGCGCTGCCAGTGACTCCCATCATCGCTTGTTTCGAAGAGGCCCTGATCGCCCCCGAGCAAGAGATGATGGGGCTGCGCTGGATCGATCAAGAACAAAGGGGTTTGCATTGCCGAGAGCGCCCCGCTCGTAATAGGGCGCCAATGCGCTCCGAAGTCTGTTGTTTCGTACCAGCCGGCGTAGACAAAGAACGCATAGAAGTGACCAACAGGACCACTACCCGCTTGCACTGAAAAAGGATAGGCCGAGGATGGCAGATGAGAAGGATTGCTCAGGCGCCAGCTCTTGCCCCCGTCGCGGCTAATATAGACGCCAGACTGCTCGCTGCCGATTCCGCTTGGTACAGCGATCACTGCGAGCACACTGGGATCGCCCGGAGCGGGCGCAATCGAGGTCACCATTGCCGGCGCCAGTGCACCGCGCGGCTGGGGCCAGCTCTTGCCGCCATCATCGCTCATAAAAAGACCGAAATGTGTTCCCAGATAGAGACTGCGCCCATCACCTCCTACGGCCAGTGTGTGCAGGTGCGTCTCCGGGTTTGAGAGTGGACGCCCTGGCACGGTTGGATCGGTCGCGCTGCGGCGATTGCTTAAAAGCTCCCAGCTGGCGGCCACAATTACCGCGAGCAACACGATGGCCAGAAGGACATATGGCCCTCGCCTCTGCCGCCCCCCTGCTTTCGACCCTGACTCCTGCGAAACAAGCTCACCCTGCGAACGCTGCTGTGAAGTCGCCATTGTGCCTCTTTCATCCACACGCTCGGACTCACGACCCTGGATGCAGAACGGCCTGGTTGCTCAGCGGGCGACAACCAGGATTGGCCCGGCCCGGCGATTGTCCCTACAGAAAAACATTACCATCGAAGGTCAATAGGGAAGATTCCTGATGGCACCTGATCGTGATCCGCGACTGCCGAGCCGCCTCTTGTCCGTCAGAGAGCGAGAGCTATCAGCGCGGCCTTGCTCTGCTCTTGACCCCTCCCCGGGGGGTGTGGTACACTGAGAAGGGTAGCCTCCATGACCATGACAGGCAGTACGGACAGCAGAAAGGAGCCAGCCGCTGTGCAAGACGAACGCCGTCGTGACATATTGAAACGGCTCTCCTACATCAAGGGCCATCTCGACGGCATCTCCAAGATGGTAGAAGAGGACAAATACTGTGTTGATATCCTACGTCAGAGTTATGCTGTACGTCGGGCACTAGAGAAAGTAGAAGCCATTCTTCTCGAAGGGCATCTGCATACCTGCGTTCCCGAAGGTATTAAGAGTGGGCGTCAGGAGGCCGTCATTGCAGAACTCCTGCAACTTTTTACCCTTGCAGGCAACCACTTGAAGGCCCAGGAGGCTGGTGAGCTGCCTCCTATGGAGGAATGAAGAGTAAGAAAGAAAGGATGATGAGGAAAGGATATGAGTACCGCCAGCACCTCGGTGACGCTTATCTCACCAGACATTTCCTGTGAGCACTGTCAGCGAGCCATTGAAAGCACACTGGGTACGCTGCAAGGCGTCGAACGGGTGAGGGTCGACATCGCAGACAAGAGCATCCAGCTCTCCTATGACCCAGCGCGGATCTCGCTCGAGCAAATTGAAAAGCAGCTCGACGAAATCGGCTATAGCATTGTCCACTGACGAAGCAGTCGGGCTGTAACGAGCCGGTCC
>NZ_BDGT01000081.1 GCF_001748285.1 Thermogemmatispora onikobensis
TATTTCAGCGAACCAGAGATTCGCCAGCTTCGCTGGCTGCTGGGCCTCAGCGAAAGCGCCCTGCGCCGGTTGCAGCGCTGCCGCAGTCTCCAGCCGTTTCCCCTGGAGCTACGCATGGGCCAGCGCCTCATCCGCTATCTCGCCCGCACCCTACGCTATTACCCGCGGCGCGAGGGCCTCAACTGAGCGCCCTCCCCTGCCTGCGGTCAGACAACCAGGAGAGCCTACCAGCAAACAAGCAAGCTAGCTTGCCAGGAAGAAGAAGCGCAAGACCAGACAGAAAGGAGACCAGGCCCGTGCCAGACCAGACCCAGACGACCCCCACCAGAAGCCAGAGAAACAGACAACCGACCACAGGCCCAGCCGCCCGTCCAGCCTGGACCAGCCCAGCGGCCCAGGCTCGCAGAGGAAGCCGCAGCCAGCTCAGCCGTCCTCACCAGCACCAATCAGGCCCATCCCGGCGCCGTGGCACCGCCACCTTCCTCAGCAGCCAGCCGCCGATCAACCTCCTCCAGACGCACCTTGATCAGAGCCTGAGCCTGAGCTTCACCCAACAACTGGCCCAGCTCAGCCTGATAGGCCGTCACCGCGCACAGATGCGCCTCAACCAGGGCCCGGCGGCTGTAGTCACACGAGGCCCGCGCCAACCCTCGACGCGCCGCCTCATACTCCTCAGCCAGTTGCTGCAAGAGAGCGGCCACTCGCTCAGAACGCAGACTAGAGCCATCGCCGGAGGCACTCGACTGACACTCACTCACCATCTGCTCCTCTCCTTCGCCTTCTGGCACGCACACACCCCAGACCGGCGTCGCACAGCCCGGCGGACCAGAGGGCTGACAATTGAAGTTGAACCATAATTCATAATTTAGTGAGTGATCATATATCGATCACTCTCCACAATTATAAGTCAGGAACGGCGCACTAACAATACCCAGAACGTGTCACTGGAGAAATGAGCATCATAACTACCGTCTTTTCAATTGAAAAGATTACGGTTATACTGCTTACAGTGAAGGGAGGAGGTCCAGACAGATGATCACTGGCTCGTACTGGTGGTCTCGCTACGGCGACTTCCCGCCCGGCGACTACAACCAGCCGCATCACGGTGCGGTCATCGCCTGCTACCGCAAGCGACGTGGGTGGACGCAGCAAGACCTGGCCATTGCCGCCGGCGTCGAGTGGCGCACGGTGCGCGAATGGGAGGCGATAGCCATGCTCAACGATACCGCGCGTCGAATCTTCCTGGCCAAGCTCCTGCGCATCCCTCCGGCCCTGCTCGGCCTCGACTGGCGCCTGCTCGGCTACCAGGACGCCCACGGCACACCCACGGCCCAGGAGCCGCTCAGCGAGCTGGCTGCCGAAGACGCCTACTACCACTACGAGGACATCCTGGCCCTGGCCTGGCAGGCCCGCCGTCAGGGCACGCTCGCCAACTACCTCTATCGTCTGAATCGCTGTCTGAGCCGCCTGGAGCTGGCGGCAGAGCAGGCCCCAGCCCACGATCGCGAAGCCTGGCAGGCCCTGCTCTGCCGCTACTACCGCCTGGCCGCCGAGATCGAGCGCGACCAGGGGGCCAGCGATCCCGCCGCTCGTCAGCGCGTGCTCCACTATTACGACACGGCCCTACGCCTGGCCGGGGAGCTAGAGGACCCACAGCTGGCCGGCGCCACCCTGATGAGCCTGACCGAAGCGCAGCTAGAGTACGGCAACTTCATCGAGGCCAAGCGGGCCGCTGAGGGCGCGCTGCAGTACAGCGAGCGCGTTCAGCCGGTGCTCCGGGGCAACATCTACCTGGTGAGCGCCGCCGCCCACGCCCCCTTTGCCGCCGAGGAGGAGCCGCTGCGCAGCCAGTGCCGACGCTGGCAGGAACAGGCCGCCGCCCTGGCCTACCGCCGCCCTCCCGAAGACGACGGCTCGTTCCTGAAATTGAACCTGGCCGGCGTCCACCACGAGCGCGCCAAAACCTTGCTGACCTTCGGCCAACAGCAGGGCGACCGCCTGCTCCTGCAGCAGGCGCGCGAGGAGCTGGCCCTGGCCTGGCAAGCCCTGACACCAGACCTGGTGCTCTGGCAGCTCTATTTCTCTCTGACCGAGGCCCGCCTACACCTGGCGGCCAATGAACTGGAAGCCAGCGCCCACAGTGCCAAGGAAGCCCTGAAACTGGCGCTCTTCATGCAATCGCGTCAGGGCCGAGAACAGGTGCAACAGCTCTACGAGCGCCTACAGGAGCGCGATAGCAACAATCCCCATATCCTCCATTTGGGGGCCGAGCTGGGATTGTTCTAGCCGTCAGACCCTCTCTTCCCACCGGCCCCACCGGCCTTGGTGCTGTATGCGGTGCTCTCTGCACACACGGGCGCCCCGCTCTCTCCCTCCTCCCACCGCAACGAGGCGGTCGAGAGAGAGGCGGGGCGCCCGCTCCGCCAGTGGGCGCCCCGCTCATCCTCCACCACTTCCCGAAGGGTCAGCCAGCGAAGAGGCCGGCAGCCAGGACGGCGGCGTCAAGGACAGCAGGCGCCACGTCCCCTCTCCGTCCTGCTCGACCACGGCCCGGTAACTGCGCAAGACAAAGAGCTGGAAGCGGAAGGCCATCAATACCGTCGCTCCGGTCGGCAGATGGCGCCCGCGTGGCGGCTCTAACAAGCACTGATAATCGATGAACTGCGGCGGAGGAAAGCGCACCGCCACGGGCGCACGCTCCTCCAGCTCCTCTGGACTCTCACCGACCAGGGCCTGGCGGGCATGAGCGCGGGCGTAGAGTCCACCGCCGTAGGCCAGGGCCTGCCCCCCGGGGAGCTGGGCCGAGACCTCGCTGACGTAGACCACTGCAGGCTCCTCCTCGCTGCTACCGAGACTCTGCTCGGGCGTCGTGCCGGTCAGGGCATGGCCCGGCTCCCCGTGGCTGGCCCCATATTGCGCCAGCAGCGGCAGCACGCTCAGCGAGGTATTGCCCGGCGCATTGATTTGCTCAATAGCGAAGCCAGCGGCCCGCAGCCGCTCCGCCGAGGCCACCAGGGCCTCCAGATTCGCCGTCGGGCGATAGCAGGCCGCCTCTTCATCCCAGGTAAAACAGGGATAGCTGGTGACGCCACACAGATGCAGGCCGGGCAGGCCCGCAACCGCCTGTGCCGCCGCCAGCACCTCCTCCGGCGCGAAACCGCCCTCCTGACCGGGAAAGAAGTCGCCGCCGTTGATACGCAAGAGCACCGGCTGCACCCGCCCTAAAGCCAGCGCTGCCCTGTTCACTGCCGCCGCCGCCTCCAGATCGAGGAGCGTCCAGACTTCGGGCCGCGCCTGAGCCATCAGGGTCGGCACCAGGCGTTGGGGCACCGGCACCAGATGGCCCACATGCTGCACCCTCGCCCCCTGAGCCAGCAGCGCCTCGGCCCCCATCCAGTCGACCGCCACCGCCCCCGGAATAGAGGGCTGGATCACCGCCACCAACCGGGTATCATAGGCAAACTGCTTGGCCATGTAGTAGAGACCCAGCCCCAGCGCCGCCGCCCGCGCCGCCAGGCGCTCCGCATTGCGCCGCACCGCGCCGCGGTCGAAGACAAAGGTATTGGGCGGAATCACGCCGCTGCGATGCAGCAGGGCCGCAAAGCGCAGCAGCCCGGGATTGCGCCGGCGCACAGCGTCGAGAAACATACGGTCATACCTCGCTCAGTGCCTCTTCCAGAATGGCGAGCACGGTCTCGGGACCGGCCCGCATGGGATTGATGCGCAGCCAGTGCTGCGCTTCCTCAGCCCCCAGGCTGGCGCTCATCGTGCCCGAGACGCGGTAAAAGAGGGGCACCAGCTCATAGCGGGCCATCGCCCCAACTGGGAAGGGCGCCGCCCCACAGGCCGCGGCCCGCGCCACCACCCGCTCCGCCAGAGGCCGGCGCAGGCGCACGAGCACCACCGGCGACTGCAGGCTGGCCACATGCGCCTCCACAACGTGACGGGCACAGGCCGGCGGCGGCGCAGTGCGCAGGCGCTCCACCACAGCCTCGGCGCTCTCCTGGGTCAGAGCATTGGCTACGAAGGCCAGGGCTAGCCCCATCACGACCTCCTGAGCCTGAAAACCCTGCACGCGGCTGCCGCCCGAATACATATCGGCCCGAATCGCCCGCGCGAGCTGCTGCCGACCGAGCACGACCCCGATCCCCTCCGGCCCGAGCAGCTTGTAGGCCGAGAAGGCACTGACGTCCGCTCCCAGCTCGACGCCGATGCGCGGCGTGTTGGCAACGGCATAGTTGTCGTCGGCCACAATCGGCAGCTCCGGCCTGACGGCCCGCACCTCGGCAATCACCTGCGCCAGGTCGTAGTGATCATCTGGTCGCTGGCGCGCGTGCTGGAGATAGACGGCCTGCAGCGTCTCGCTGCTGAGGACCTGGCGCAGGCGTCCCAGATCGTGCAGGTCGACGGGCACGGGCACGTAGCCAGCGGCGCGGAAGGTGACCGCCGTGGAGGCGTAGAGTGGAGCTTCGTGCACGAGCAGACGACTGAGCGGCGGCAAGAGGGCAAAGAGGGCGGCACGAATGGCTCCCGTGCCGGCCCCGGTCACCAGTACAGCCTCTTCGCTGCCGAAGAAGGCCGCCAGCACTCGCTCGACGCGACGTGTGAAGCGGCTTCCCTCACCGTCGGCACCGACTCCCAGCTCGCCCCGCGTCAGCCACTCCTGGCCAGGGAAGTGATGACGTAGCGTCTCAATCAGGCGAAACTGCAGGCGCCGCGCCTCCTCCAGCGTCAAGGGCGGCAGGCGCGCCCCCACATGCACTATACTCATAGGCTCACGCCTCCCTCCTTCCCAGGGCGGCGGCCAGAAAGCGCCGCGGATTCCTCACGACCAGCCCCTCGACGGTGGCCGCCGGCAGACCTGCCGCCCGCAAGCGCGGCAGAAAGTCGCGCACGAGATAGGCATAGCCCTGCCCACCGAGGCGCTGTAGATAGCTGTTGCGCGAGATATCGCAGGAGAGCAGCAGGCGCTCCGCCAGCCCGGCCTGGCAGAGGGCCACAATCCAGGCCAGGCGCCGCTCATCGGGAGCATAGCGCTCCTTGCCCACTGTATCGAAGCCCACGTAGGCCCCCTGGCGCGCCACAGCGAGCACGTCCTCCAGCGAGGGCGCCAGATCCAGGTGACCAATCAGGATGCGCTCCGGCGCCAGTCCTTCCTCACAGAGGATCTGGAGCTGACGCAGTCCTCCCTGGCCCAGATGAGCATGCGTCGCTACGACGACCGCCTCGTGCCTGGCGACCCGGGCCACGGCGCGCAGAACCTTCTCTTCGTCAGGATGCAGCTCCAGGCCCGAGCCACCGATCTCGCCCAGCACCAGCGGGCGCACCCCAGTGCCATCCAGGCCGGTCCGCAGCTCTTCCTCCAGCAGGGCCGCAATCTCGTCCACACTCAGGTGCGCCAGCTCCGGCGGGTGAAAGCGCTGATGATAGAAACCGGTGCTTGGAATGATCTGCACACCGCTGGCGAGCTGCAGCTGGCGCAGGCGCCCGACGTCGCGCCCCATGCCACGACAGGTCTGCTCGATCAGCGCGGCCACCCCAAGCTGCTTCAGCTCGCTCAGCTCCTCGGCGATCAAATCCAGACGGTCCAGCCTGCCCGCCGGGTCCTCGGGCGTGGTCAGGTCGAGCCAGAGATGCTCATGGGCATAGATGAGGCCATCAGCCAGCGGCTGCACACCGGCAGCCGTCGGCACCAGCAGCCGCTCAGGCGCTTCCTCAGAGACACTGGCCACAGACAATGACAGCTCCTTTCCAGCGATGATCAGAGTCCAGCGCCCAGGCCCCGGCCAGGCGAAACGGCAGCCAGCCAGGCCAGAGACCTGGGCGCACAGGCCGATGTGATCCGTCCGATCTTACTTGATCGGAATCGGCGTAAAGAGATGGGCGTAGGCCAGCAGGTTCAGAGCCACGCCGGCGATGATGACACCGACCGGGCCAGCTGCCATACGCACCACCGGGCGCCCAAGAACCTCGTTGAGAGCATAGAGGCCGCCTACAATAGCAATCCCCAGGCCGCTGGCCATCGCATTGCCCGCCGCCAGCGAACCGAAGAGAATGGCCACCTCCAGCGTCAGGTTGATGGCGTTGCGAATGTTATCAGAAGCATCGCGGATCGTATGCAGGGCCGCAATGCCTTTGGCGATATAGCTCAAGATAAAGACCTCGATGCCGAAGAGCAAAGCGCCGGCAATGGCCGCCAGGATCGGATTGGGCAGCAGATAGGCCACCGGGTAGATCAGGGTGAAGCCCACGATCTGGAAGGCCCCCGAGGCCACCGCCGTCGTCACAATCAGAGGAATGAAACCAAGGGCGCGATAAAAGTCGATCTGGGCCGCATTGGCAAACTGGCCTTTGGCGATAATGTAGCTGGTCGCCTCGCCACCAGCGAACATGTGGGTATTCACCAGCACCCCGAGCAGGAGACCCATGATCATAAAATAGGGGGCGTGGCGACGCAGGCGCGCCGCGTTGGCCGCAAAGATCGAGGAGGTCTCATCATCGGCATCGGCAGCGCCTGCCACCGCGTTGGCCGCAGCCGGCGGATCATCTTCCTCAGCCGACTCGCTCCCCGCGTCCGCCGGAGCCACCTGGACCGCCTGGGCCTTCTGTCGCTCGCTGCGCGCGCGCGTTAGCTCCTCAGCGACGGCAAAGGCCACCAGCAGAATGACGCCGATTGCCATCGTGGTCGCCCCAGGGAAGACCGAGGGCAGCCACTTCATGGTGAATAGCATGACAAAAATGCTTACCACAAAGGTGATGATCCCCCGCAGGCGCCCGAATTGCATCGTCACAGCGACCGCCGGGAAAAAGGAGAAGAGATAGAGGATAGGCGTCGACATCTGCTGCATGGCCGTCAGGAAGTTGACCGGCAGACTGTTGGCAGCGGTGGTAGCGGCGCTGAGGCCAAAGACCACGACCGCCCCCCAGGCCGCGCCCAGAATGGGGGCGATCCACTTGCGCGGCGAGAGGATGCCAAGGATGTCCGACGGCAGAAAGAGGACCCAGGGGTTGAGCACGCCAGAGGAGAAGGCCACGGGCACGCCGAGGCCAAAGATAAAGCCCGCCGAGAGACCAAAGGCGATGGCCGTCATCTGCGGGCGCGCCAGCTCGCCACGATAAAAGTCGAGCAGGAAGGGCCGGACACCGTCGTTGAAGACGGCCAGGGCCATCTGCGAGAGGAGGGCGGCAAAGGCCGTTGCCAGAATGGTGAAGATAATGACCAGGGGCGTCAGATGCAGACTCATAGCGGTCCTTTCCTTTCACGACGTCCATTTGCCCACGCCTTACACCCGGTGCCAGCACCGGGCAGAGCAGGCGCGAGATGGCGCGGCGTCGTTTTCTATGCATGCTGTGCTTCGGGGAGCAAGCTGCTGCCGCTGGCGCTTGGCTTGCTGCGTTCGCTTGGCTGATGAGAGGCTGGCCGAGAGCGAGGTCGGGCCCCGATGAGCTACGAGCGTGGAGGCTGGTAACTCTGGATGGCCTCGACCAGCACGGGGACAACGGCATTGATCTGGTCAACGGAGACGCCAAAGGCGCGAATACCTGCCGCGAGCAGCTTTTGCACTTCCTCGACGCTGACCCGCGCCTGCCTCCCAAAGGTGTGGCAGCGCTGTCGCCCAAGGAAGGCCATCAGGGCACCCAGCGAGCCACCAGCCCCGGTGTGGCAGGTGCCGATGTAGTAGGCGTCGCTGCGGCGCTTGAGGAGCTGCCCGGCTTCCAGATCGTTACTGACGACAACGTTGAGGGTGGGATCACGGCGTTGTTCGAGCAGGCGCTTGAGATCGGCCTTGCCAACGCCGCCGATGTAGATGGTTGCCATTGTTGGCGCACCTCCTGCCTCTCTGATGGCAAGCCTGACCGGCAGGCCCGTGCCAGGCTTTACTGTCGTCCGGTCATGTCGTTGATCGACTGAGTTACTTGCCAATGATGAACTGCGCTCCTCACCTCCCTTGGTGGCCTCTTCTGCCAGCAGCGGCCTGGCCTGCCGCTCTGGTTTATGGCTCCTGATCGCGGAGCACCAAAGCCCCGAGATGGAGCAGGAGAAAATCTTCCTCCTCGGCTGGCAGACGCAGGCCAAGCTGCTGGAGAGCCTGGGCGCGAATCTGCCCGGCCCAGTCTTGCAGGTGGGGCAAGACCGCGAGAGCGCTGGCCTCCTCGTGCACGAGCGGACTCCAGGCCGAGCCAAGATCTTCGCCGCGTCGCACCCGCTCCAGGGCCAGTAGCAGGTGACTGGCCAGCGGCCCCATGTGCTCTTCGTCGCCGGGGCACTGCGCTTCTTGCTCTAGCCAGCCCAGGATCTGGCGCACAAAGGCGACGATCGCCGGAGCGGCCAGGCCCTCCCGCTCAAAGATGGCCAGGCGCTGCTCAAGATCTTGCTCCATCTCCTGCTCCTTCTTCGATCAAACCACTGGATAGGGCCGCTGCGGCTCCCTTCCCTCCAACGCCGGCGGCCTGTCAGCCTGTCATAGTGTTATAGCCACTCAGTAGCGGGGCAAGCGCCGCTGATCGATCACTTCCTGCTGGGCAGTGGTGATCTCCTCGGGCACGAAGATGCTGGCGAGCACCTGGTAGACGGGGGCCTCGCGCAGGGCCACAATGGCGGCCTGCGTGGCCAGGGTGCGCAGGCGTGCCGCGCCCTGCAGCGGCAGGAGCTGCAGAGCGGAGGGCAGGCTCCCTACGCCCTCGCGGTTCCAGATGATGGCATCAAACTGCCCTTCGCGTAGCAAATCGAGGACCTGCAGGCGCGTGGCCGGCACGCTCTCCCAGTCCTGGCGCTCGCGGAACTCCTCGGCAGTGAGCAGGATCTCATCGAGGGAGGTCTGATCTACGCCGACGCGGCGGATCTGCTCGCGCGGCAGACGGCTGATGAGGATGTGCTCACTGACATAGGAACCAGGGGGCAAGCTGGCGACGATGGCTAGCTCGGGATAGCGCCCCACCAGGTGCTCGGCGGCCAGCAGCGACATGACGGCGTAGTGGTAGTGCCCCTGGCGCACCATCTCAGCCCGCGAGAGTGAGCCGCGCTGATAGGTCATGTTGAACGGCAGACCCGAGACCTCCAGTCGGTCGTAGAGGGCCGTGGCCAGCCCTTCGTAGCGCAGCGTGTAGGGCAAGGGCATCGAGCCAATGATCCATTCGTTGCCAGCATAGCGCCAGAGCAGCGGGTAGTTGACCTGCTCCAGGACGGAACCTTGGGCGCCATGCGCAGCTACTACAATGGCCCCCGCTCGCGTCAGATAGCTGAAGGCTTCCTGAACGGTCCCATTCCCCGAGCGTAGCCGGCGCGCGACGTCGACCATGCGCGGCAGCCGCTCGCCCTGACGATAGCCCAACAGCAGACGCGCTAAGCCAATGGTCACTTTGCCTGTCTGGGAGAGAAAGTCTTCGGTGTCTGGCAGGGCCATAGCGCTGGCGCTCTCTTTTGCTCTGCTCACCTTGCTCGCTCAATATCCAGAATACTGGATAGAGTATAACCGGACGGGGCCCATCCTGTCAAGCTGACGCTCGCCAGCCAGTCAGCCAGCAGGAACGCAGCCCAACGGCTGAGCTGAGGGCATCGAGGGACAGGGGGTGTTTGGGAGAGCCAGGGAAAGAGAAGGGGAAGGCCGTGGAAGGGGACGGCTCGCAGGCAGCGCGGTAGGGACGGAACGCAGAGGTAGGGGCAGAAGTACAGCCGTCCGCCCGCGACCTTCCCGTCTGCTTTGGGAGAGCACAGGCGCCCTGTGCGTGTTGGTTCGGTTGAATCTGCTCAGGCCAGGCCCTTAGCTAGGGCGCGGTGGAGGAGCGGCGCGGCTCCGGTAGCCAGCCGGGCGGCTCGGGTTGGCCGATGCGATTGCGCAGCACGCCCAGGCCGCTGATCTCCAGCTCGACCACGGCTCCTGGTTGCAGGGAGCGCCCATGCTCGGCGCCGCTGCCTGTTCCGACGGTGCCCGAGCCGAGCAGTTCGCCGGGCCAGAGTGTCTCACCGCAGGCGGCGTAAGCTACCAGCTCCTCAATCTTCCAGGTCAGGCTTGCCGTCGAGCCGCGCGACCACTCCTCTCCATTGACGCGCGCCACCATCGTCAGGTTATTCAGATCAAGTTCATCGCAGGTCGCAATCCAGGGGCCGAGCGCCGTCGCGAAGTCCTTGCCCTTGGCCGGACCAAAGCCGCTGCTCATCTCCGGTCCCTGGACATCGCGCGCGCTGAAGTCGTTGAGGATGGTCACACCAAAGAGCAGGTCCAGGGCCTCCTCGGGCGAGATATTGCGTCCCTGCCTGCCGATGATCAGGCCGATCTCTAACTCGTAGTCCAGCCGGCGGGTATAGTGCGGCCAGGGCACCTCGGCCTCGGGGGCGACGATGCTCAGGGGATTGATCTTAAAGTAGGGTGGCCGCTGATAAAACTCTGGGAATACGCTGCCGCCCTGGCGAGCAGCCATATTGCGTACGTGCTGCTCAAAGGCCGTAAAATCGCGGATGGTCGGCGGATCAAGAGGGGCAAGCCAGCGCACGCTCGCCAGCGGGTGCACGGCCTCCTCTGCTGGGGCGGCGCTCGCCTCAGCAGCCGCCTCGCGAAAAGCCTCGCCCAGGGCGATGGCAGCGCTCATACTGGCCGGAAAGAGGGCCGTGGCCAGGCGGCGCGCCGCCTCGCGCGTGGCTCCTCGTCTTTCGAGCCGCAGGCGCCAGGCCGTGGCCAGATCGATGACACGCTGGGCCTCCGGCTGTACGACGACCAGACGCGCCTCTTCTCCATCAATACCCGTGACAGCAATACGAGCAAATTTCACAGCGACCTCTCTCTTCCTATGTATATGCTTGTTTGCCTGCTTTATTGGTTGCTTGATGCTTCGCATCGCTCGCGTGCATTCGAGTGCACTGCATCGAGCAGGCTTAGCCGTCGCCCAGCGTGGGGCCTCCGCTGACGGCCTCCTCGGCGGTCAGGGTGGTCGCCGTCGCTGTCGCTGTCGTCGGCTCACTGTGAGCGAAGCGGCTCACGAGGGCCTCGCCCAGACGGCGCCCCACGTTGAGCACCAATGGCCAGAGGCCCTCGGGTGCCAGGCGAATAATCAGGATCAGCAGCAGGCCGGTCAACAGGCTGCTGAGGGCCTGCGAATTCTGCAGCACCTGCTGCAAGGTAAAGAAGACCACCGCCCCCAGCAGCGGCCCGGTCGAGGTGGCAATGCCGCCGATGATCGTAATAATGATCATCGTAATCACCCAGTTCATGCTGAAGGCCGAGTCCGGCTCTATCTCCAGCTTATTGAGGGCGATCAGTCCGCCGGCCAGCCCGACAAAGAAGGCACTGATGGCAAAGGTCACCAGCTTCACCGGGAAGCTATTGACTCCCAGCTCGGCGGCGGCCTCCTGATCGTCGCGGATGGCCATCAGGCGCAGGCCGAAGGGACTGCGCACCAGCAGCACGATGGTCAGGGTGGTCGCGACCAGCAAGCCGAGGGCCAGATAGTAGAGCGCGGAATAATCCAGGGTGGCGGCGGGCGGCAGATTGAGGCCGCTGGTGGCGCCAGTGAAGGACCAGTTGAGCATCCAGGTCAGGGCCGCCATTGCCAGGCCGAGAGAGCCGATCGAGAAATAGGCCTCGCGTAGGCGCATCAGCAAGAGGGCCGCCAGCGTCGCCAGGGCCGCCGCCAGCAGGCCGCTCAGCAGGAGATCCAGCAGCAGCGGCAGCCCGCTATGCAGTAGCAGCACGGCAATGGTATAGGAGCCAGCCCCCACGAAAAGCGAGTGGCCCAGCGAGAACTGGCCGCCATAGCCGCCCAGCAGGTTCCAGGACTGGGCCATCGTCATATAGTTGAAGAGCGTAAAGGCCAGCACCAGATCGAAAGCACTCAAGTAGAGTGGCCCCAGCGCCGCCAGGAGGACCAGCAACCCCAGTACACCCCAGCCGAGCCAGGGAGCCAGGCGGCCCAGGGAACGCCACCAGGCCGCAGCCGGGGCGGGTCGAGCAGCGGAGACGGGAGAGGTCTTCATTTTGCTACCCCCACGCGCTGGCCAAAGAAGCCCTCGGGCCGCACGATCAAGACAATCACCAGAAAGGCGAAGACGATCAGATCACGGAACTGCGGCCCGACAATGCTGGCCGCCACCTCTTCCAGCACACCAATAAGCAGGCCGCCGAGGAGTGTGCCCCAGAGCGACCCCATGCCGCCCAGCACAATCACCGTAAAGCTGCGCAGCAGCCAGCTAGAGCCGGACGTCGGACCGAAGCCGAAGGAGAGGCCAATCAACGTGCCGCCCACGGCAGAAATGGCCGCCGCCAGACCGAAAGTGATCCCGTAGACCAGCGGCACATTGATCCCAATCGAGGCCGCCGCCCCTGGATCTTCCGCCGCGGCCCGGATAGCCTTCCCCAGCGGCAGATAGGTCATCAGCAGATGGGTTCCCACCACCAGCAGCAGAGCCGCCGCCAGGGCGATCACATAGATGGTACGGACGGTATCGCCAAAGATGGTAACGCCCGTCAGGGTATACGAGGCGCTCAACGAGAGCGTGTTATTGCCGTAGATCAACCCAAACAGCGTCTCAGCTACCAGCAGTAGACCGAAGGTCGCCACCAGCAGCGTCTCCTGCCCGCGCGGGATGAGCGGATTGAGCAAGAGGCGCTGCACCAGGTAGCCAATGACGAACATAATGGGGGCCACCAACAGCAGACAGAGCAGCGGATCAAGATGAGTGAGGCTGGCGAGCGTATAGGTCAGGTAGGCGGAGCCGATCAGAACCTCGCCCTGGGCCAGATTGACCGTGTTCATGACGCCGAAGACCAGCGTCAGCCCGAGGGCGATGGTCACGTAGAGGCCGCCAAGAAAAAAGCCATCGATCAGATGGTAGAGCACCATACAGGTCCCTCTCCTTCTCCTTCCTTCCTTCCTTCCTTCTCGCTCCAAACAGCGGCAGCGGCACGGCCAGCGCGGCGGCAGACGGGACCAGGCTCGATCGCTCTTGATCAAGCCCGGCCCCGCTGACATTCAGGCAACCAAATGGTAAGGCAACAGAGCACTGTGGGCGCATCTGCTCAAGTTCGCTCGCCGTTCTCGCGCGTTCGTCCGCCGGTCGCTCGTCTGGTCGGTCGGGCCTGCTCAGGCCAGGCCCTTGGCGGGCGCCTCCAGGCTCACACCGGAGACCGGTGGATAGACCTGGACCGTCTCGCCGTTCTGCCATTGGAGCATAATGGCCTGAACGGGATCAGCGTGATTGCTGCCAAAGTGAATCGGGCCAACAGGATAGGTCTTGTTTGTCTGGCCAATAGCCCGATTAATGGCCTCGGGATCGGTCGAGCCGGCGCGCTTGATGGCATCGAAGAGGACCTGGGTGATCGAGTAGCCCATGATGTAGCCGGCTTGCTCAATGGTGGCCTTGATACCAGCCTTTTGCGCCCGCGCCGCCAGCTCCTGGCTGCCAGGATAGTTAAAGGAACGAGACCAGAAGTTGGCAATGAGAGCGCCCTCGCCGACGTTCCCCAGCGCCTGCATCCAGGTGGTAGTCGAAGAGCCTTTCTCGCTCTCGGCAATCGTCGGATGGTAGCCCAGGGCCTTCATCTGCTTCCAGAGGGCCATAGCATCGGGCGGCGTCATCTGAGTAATCAGCACCTCGGCATTGGCGGCCTTGGCGGCGGCAATCTGACTAGAGAAGTTGGTAGTGCCCACGGGGAAGATCGCCCGATAGGCAATGGTATAGCCAAACTGCGGCGCCTCTTCGGTCCAGAGCTTGCCCATCGTCACCCCATCCTCCTCGTTATCGGTGAAGAGAGCCACGCGCTTGTTCGTCTTGACCATATTGGCCACCTGGAAGCTCATGCTGGTCTGCTGCTTCTCATCGAAGAAGACATCCCAGGCATATTGCCAGCCCGAAGGGCGCGCCGAGAGCCAGGCCTCGATGGGGGCCGTGGTCGAGATCAGGGGGCGCTTCACGCGCTCGGCCACCTGCGAGACTGGGATGACCAGCGGCGGTGTGAACGGCCCCAGCAGAGCCACGGCGTTATTCTGCAAATAGAGGGTTGTCGCCTGGTTGCTGGCGGTATTGGGATCGGAGGTGTTGTCGAGAATCACCAGGTTGATATGATACTTCTGCCCGTTGACCTCCAGTCCTCCAGCGGCATTGATGTCGTCAACGGCGGCCTGATAGCCGGCCTTTAGTAGGACGCCGACAGCAGCCAGCGCTCCCGTTAAGGGCAGCGTCGCCCCAATGACAATCGTCTGGTTGCTGGAGCCACCCGTGCCACCACAGGCGACCATGCTCAGGGCCAGCATGGCCATGAGAAATAAGGACCGCGCTGCCTTACAGACTGTGCTCATGTACTTCTCCTCCTCTGCAGTGTCTGTCTCTCGACCGGAGACGTTCGCCGCTGAACGCTGGCGACCTTCTTTGCTCGCGTGGGCGCTCGTTCGCTTGTTCGCCTGTTGCCGATGCTACTCGTTCACTTGCTTGCTTGTTTGTTTGTTTGCTTGCTTGCTTTCCTCCCTTCCTCTACCGGTACTGGTGAGCCACAGCGGGCGCGACAGAGCTGCGATGGCCCGCGATCTGGCTCAGGTGCCCGAGACAGGATGTTGCTCGTGCTCGCTGACTGCTGGCGAGCCAGCAGGGCTGGCAGTGGCCGCCGCGACGCCCAGGTAGGCTTGCTGCAGCGCCGGGTGGGCGCGCACCTGGTCCGGCGTACCGCAGAAGACGACGCGCCCTCGCTCCAGGACGTAGACCCGGTCGGCCACTGCCAGCGAGCGCTGGACATGCTGCTCGATGAGGACGACGCTGATTCCCCAGGCCAGGATTTGCGGCAGGGCCGCGAAGAGCTGGTCAACGACCGCCGGAGCCAGGCCCAGCGACAGCTCATCAAGCAGGAGGAGACGCGGCTCCGCCATCAGTGCCCGCCCAATGGCCACCATCTGCTGCTGGCCACCCGAGAGACGGCCCGCCTGGCTGCCGGCGCGCTCGCGCAGCACCGGGAAGAGGTCGTAGACTCGCTCCAGGCGCCGGGCAAAGGAGGTAGTCGCGCCGCGGGTGGCGTAGACGGCACCCAGCTCCAGGTTCTCCTGGAT
>NZ_BDGT01000082.1 GCF_001748285.1 Thermogemmatispora onikobensis
GACTGGAACAGTTCACGCAGCGTCTGAACATCTCTTGCCTCGACAGCGCTCCAGTCTCCTCCCTGCGGTCACGGACACGACATTGAACCATGCGGGTCGAAGAGCGCGCCAAATCAGCCCTTCGCGGCAGACCTGGCAGATGCGCCCCAAAGCAGGCAGTCTGCCAGGCTGCTCCTCACCCTGGCCGGCCCGACTCAACGGCCACCAGGCCCGCCAGATCAACGATGTTCCCGCTTCTCTCCCCCCGTTGCTGTCATGTGATACGATAGGAAAGCCTGTTCTGTCGCTCCCTGTCCTTCTGCAGAGCTGGCGGAACAGCAGAGCAGACCGGACAGCAGGGCTTGAGCAATCCCACAGAATCAACGGAGTAGACGGGTAAGCATTTATCCGCTCAGTATCAGCTTTACAACGGACCCGCTCGCTCCTGACTGAGAGCATCTCTCTCTGACCCAGAGTGCCCAGTGCCAAGCAGACAGGCAGGCAGGTCAGACTCTTCCTTTCCTGGCCCTTCTCAAAAGAACAAGACAAGTGGGGAGGCATTTCAATCAGTGAGATTCTTTTTCGGGGAGGCAACCTGATGGCCGATCAGATTGAGCAGCAGAATGGGCCGACCGGCGTCGAGCCGAGCCAGGAGGCAAGTAGCAGAGCACACGAGAGTGAGAAACTAGCCGCGCGCGTGGCAGAGTTGCGCCGTCGCATAGAAGAGGCTAACTATCAGTATTACGTTCTCGACAACCCCACACTGACCGACGCAGAATACGATCAATTAATGCAGGAGCTGCGACGCATCGAGGAGGAGCATCCCGAGCTGCAGACGCCCGACTCGCCGACTCAGCGTGTTGGAGCGGCGCCGCTCCCTGAAGTGCGGCAGCACCGTCATCCCGTTCCTATGCTGAGTCTGGCCAACGCCCGCAGCGAAGAAGAGCTACTGGCCTGGCACCGGCGTGCGCAGAACATCTTGCCTCATGCCACCTTTGAGTATGTTTGCGAGCTGAAAATCGACGGGCTGGCTATGGCACTGACCTACGAACAAGGACGACTGACCGTGGGAGCCACGCGGGGTGACGGCCTCGTCGGCGAGGACTGGACCCCCAACGTGCGCACCATTCGCAGCATTCCTCAGCGTTTGCGTGACACCAACCCACCGCCGCGGGTCGAGGTACGTGGCGAGATCTACATGACTATTGAAAGCTTTGAAAAGCTCAACGCCTCACTTACCCGCGAGAAACTCTTTGCCAACCCGCGCAACGCTGCCGCTGGTTCGCTCCGTCAGAAAGATCCGCGCATCACCGCCGAGCGCAACCTCGACTTCTTCGGCTACCAGATTGGCTATATCGAGGGTCGTAACCTGAGCACGCACTGGGAGGCCCTGCAGCTGATCACCGAATGGGGCTTCCCGGTTAACCCCCACAATCGGCGGGCGCGGGACCTCGACGAGGTGCTGCAGTATTGCCGTGAATGGGAGCAGAAGCGTTTTGAGCTGCCCTACGAAATTGATGGAGTTGTCATTAAGATCAATGATCTCGCCCAACAGCAGGAGCTGGGTTATGTTGGACGAGAGCCGCGCTGGGCCATCGCCTTCAAATATCCTCCCATCCAGGTCGCCACACGCCTGCTAGATATCCGTATCAACATCGGGCGCACCGGCTCGGTCAATCCCTGGGCCGTGCTGGAGCCGATCAACATCCGTGGTGTGACGGTCTCGCGAGCCACACTGCACAACGAACAAGACATTCTGCGCAAAGACCTGCGCATCGGCGACTGGGTTATTGTGCAGCGCGCTGGCGAGGTCATCCCCCAGGTAGTCAAGCCCATCGTCGAGCGGCGCACCGGCGAAGAACGCCCCTACACCCCGATCGAACGCTGCCCTGTCTGTGAGACGCCCATCATGCGTCTGCCGGACGAGGCCATTGCCTATTGCCCGAACACGGACTGTCCGGCACGCCTACTGGAGAGCGTCATCCATTTCGCCTCGAAGGGGGCAATGGACCTGGAGACAATCGGCGAGAAGCAGTGTGAGCAATTGGTCAAAGCAGGCTATATTCAAACGGTCGCAGACTTCTACGACCTGACGCGCGAGCAGCTGCTCAAGCTGGAAGGCGTCAAGGAGAAGAGCGCCGACAACATGCTTAAGGCCATCGAGGCCAGTAAGAAGCGTCCTTTCTGGCGCTTGCTCTTTGGTCTCAACATCCGCTATATCGGCGAAAAAACGGCCCAACTCATCGCCGAGCACTTCGGTTCTATGGACCGCCTGCTGACAGCCAGCGAAGAAGAGATTATGGCAATCCCCGGCGTAGGACCGAAGAGCGCTCACAGCCTCTATACCTGGCTCCAGCAGGAGAAGAATCGCCAGCTTATAGAACGCCTACGCCAGGCCGGCGTCAACATGGCCAGCGAAGAACGTCCTGGCGGACCGCTGGCTGGCCAGTCCTTCCTCTTCACTGGCAAACTAAGCCATTTGACCCGTCCACAGGCCGAGGAGGCTGTGCGCCAGCTCGGCGGGACCGTCGCCAGCGGCGTCACACGTTCGTTGACCCATCTGGTTGTGGGCGAAGATCCCGGTTCCAAGCTAGAGAAGGCCCAGCGCGCCGGCGCGCAGATTCACGACGAACAATGGTTCCTAGACCTGCTACGCCAGCATGGCCTTCAGGTCTAGCCTGGCAAGGCTGGAACTCAGGAGCGGGGGGGGCCGGCCTGACGAGAAGGCAGATCAGCGGGCCGCTCCCGCCAGGCCAGAGCAGTGCAGTGGGAGCGGCTCGGAATGCGACCGCCTCGCGAGCCACTCCCGCTTTTCTTCTCCTCCAGCTCTGCCACTCCACTGCCAGGCACCTGCTGGAGCCTGGACTTAGACGTAGTGCATCTCCAGATAGCGAGCGCGCAGCTGATGCACGGCCTCACGCACCTGCTTACCGCGGATCGCATCGTGAATCAGCTGGGCTAGCTCTCCCATCGCTCGCTCATCCATGCCAAAACGTGTCATCTCCTGCACGCCAATGCGCAGGCCCGAAGGATTGCGTGGGTCAGCATCACCAGGCAGCATATTATAGTTCACGATGAGATCGTTGGCCTCCAAACGCCTGGCTACCTCAACACCACCCCCCCAGGCAGCAACATTGACCGCAATCATGTGGCTGCGCGTGTAGCCAAACTCGCGCGCCTCCACCGGCGTGCCCAGCTCATCAAGGGCCTGGCCCAGAGCCTGCGCGTTGCGCACAATCTGGGCCGCATATTCGCGCCCGTAGCGTTTCATCTCGCGGGTCGCCACGAGCAGGGCCGGTAGTGAGAAGAGATGATGGTTGCTTGAAGAGCCAGGGAAGACCCCGCGATCCGCAGGCGGCCAGTACTTCTTTGCCGTCTCCTCGTCCATGTTTCCCAGAATCACCCCGCGCTGCGGTCCAGGAAAGGTCTTGTGCGTGCTGCCGGTCATCCAGGTGGCCCCTTCCTGCAGCGGCGATTGGAACTGGCCCCCAGCGATCAGGCCGAGGACATGAGCGCCATCGTAGAGAACCGGAATATCCCTGGTCTTGCAAAAGGCCGCTACCTCCGCCACCGGCTCGGGGAAGAGGAAGAGGCTCTTGCCCATGACGACGATCTGTGGCTTCACGCGGTCAATCAACTCGAGCGTCTTCTGAGCATCGACATGATAGCGATCCTCAGTAAGGGGGAGATAGTGGAGATTGATAGCTTGAGACCCACCCACCTTCAGCGATTGCCCGCGCGCCTGAATACGCCGCCCGAAGACCCCCACGGCACCGTGGCTGATATGGCCCCCGGCATCGGTCGAATTCACCACAATCGTATCGCCGCCGCGCAGGAAACCGAGCGCGATTGCTGTATTGGCCGCATTGCCACTGATGGGACGGACATCCGCCTGCTTGGCCCCAAAAAGATCACATATCTCATCCCGCGCCATGCGCTCTATCTCGTCGATATAGCGCGTTCCCTGATAGTAGCGATTGATGCGCTCGCCCTCATTAGGATGGCCTTCGGCATAGCGTCCCATGAAATCAGAATTCTGCACACGGCGCACCGCAGAGCTGGGGGTATTCTCACTGGCGATCAGATTGATGCACTCCCTCTGGCGCCAGTGCTCTTGCTTGGCAAGAATAGCCTCAATGTCACTGATATCAACCGTCATCAGTATTCCTCCTCCCGCACAGGCAGTTTAGCGTCTGGCAGCCGGCCTATCGGGCAGCCGTTTCGTCTGGCTGATCGAGTGACCGACGAAGAGCAGACCCGCCGAGCGATCAAGCAAGCATCAAAAGAAATAGGGCTCGCGCCATAGAAAGAGCGCCGTGGCTCGGCTCCTTGGGTTTGGTCTGCCGGGGCCGTGGTGATCAGAGGTTGACCGAAGCCAAACCACCAGCCCCCTCCCTGTCATCCGGCTCGTTTGAGTGTGGCAGACCTTCCCCTGCAGGGAGCGAGCCAGCAAGCGAGCAAGGGCAACTGTGAGTGACTGGCAGACCGACCTGAGCTGATCATGCGCAACGCTGGCGGGTTTAGTGTAGCATGGCCTCCGGCGTCTGTAAATGGCTGCAGCCTCTCTCTGGCCAGGCTGCACGGTGCTCGCCCGGTCATTCAGATGCAGCCCTGAGCGCGCATTGCGACAATAAGCTGAACAAAAGATGAGAGAAAGTGAACCCCGATCGTCTTCAAACAGCATTGAACAAAGATGGCGATCCTGTTATACTACCACCATAGAAAGGAGAAGCGTCGCGTCTGCGCTTGCAAAAGAACGTAATACGCATGGAAAGGAGGGGCGGCATTCTGCACCTCGCAGCCAGGAGCGATCCTGGTAGGGGTTCTGCCGCAACGTTTTCATGAAGGTCTACACGGCAGAACAGATTCGCAATGTAGCGCTGATCTCGCATGTAGGAGCGGGCAAGACGTCGCTGGTGGATGCCGCGCTCTATGACAGCGGAGCCGTGACCAGGCAGGGGAAAGTGGATGAGCGGACGTCGGCGGTCGATTCGGACCCGGAGGAGTTGAAGCGAGGCATGTCCCTCCACGCCAAGCCGGTACCGGTGGAATGGCGAGGCCAGAAGCTGAATCTGATCGACACGCCGGGTTATCCCGACTTCGTCGGTGAAGTGAAAGCAGCGCTGCGCGTGGCTGATGCAGCCTTAATCGTAACGACAGCGGAGAAAGGGGTCGAAGTGGGCACCGAACTTACCTGGCAGTACGCCGATGAGCGCCGGCTGCCACGCATGGTCCTGGTCAACAAGCTGGACCGCGAGAACACCTCGTTCGAGCAGACGCTGGAGGCCCTACGGGCACGCTTCGGTCTTAAGGTGGTTCCTCTGCAGATCCCCATCGGAAGCCAATCGAACTTCAAAGGAGTGGTCGACCTCGTCTCCCGTCGCGGCTTCACGTTCGAGGGCGGTAACAAGGTTCAGGAGGTTACTATTCCCCCCGACCTGCAGGATCAGGTCACCGCTTTCCGTGAGCAGCTGATCGAATCAGCGGTCGAGAACGATGAAGCTCTGATGGATAAGTTTCTCGAAGGTGAGGAGCTGAGCGAGGAGGAGCTGCGTACGCTGGTGCGCCAGGGAACGGTAAGCGGTGAGTTGGTGCCCGTGGTGTGCGCGTCCGCGCTAAGGAATATTGGGGTGCAGACCGCACTTGATGCGCTTCTCGACTATCTGCCGAGCGCCGCCGAGGCCCTACCGGAAGAAGTTCGGGCCCTGGGTGAGACGCCGGCTCTCTTTATCTTTAAGACCGCTGCCGCTCAGGTCGGCACGATCTCGCTCTTCCGCGTCTATAGCGGCACGCTGAAGGCCGACAGCCATGTCTTCAATGTGCAAACGCATGCCGAGGAGCGCATCGGCCAGTTGATCATTCCTCGCGGCAAGGCTCAGGAGAGTACGACGGAGATCGCCGCTGGCGACATTGGAGGAGTGGCCAAGCTCACCAATACCCATACGGGCGATACGCTTGTGGGAAGCAAAGAGATCACCACTGCCCTGGAGCCGATCCAATTCCCCGAGCCGTGCTTTACGGTGGCGGTCTTCCCTAAGAGCAAGGCCGATCTCGATAAGATGAGTAATGCCCTGACGCGCCTGGTCGAGGAGGATCATACGCTGCGGGTAACCCGCGATCCAGAGACGGGCGAAACCCGGATCTCGGGCATGGGCGAGACCCATATCCAGGTCGCCGTCGATATGATTAAGCGTCGCTTCGGTATCGACCTGGAGGTGCGCGATATCCATATCGCTTACCGCGAGACGATTCGCCGTAAGGCACGTGCTAATGGACGCCACAAGCGCCAGACCGGTGGTCATGGCCAGTTTGGCGATGTCTGGCTGGAGATTGAGCCGCTGCCCATTGGTGGTCCCGACACCTTCATTTTTGAAGACCGCATCGTGGGTGGCGTTGTTCCCAGTCAGTTCATCCCTGGTGTTGAAAAGGGCGTGCGCGAATCGTTAAAGCGAGGTTTCATCTCGGGCAATCCGATGGTCTACGTCAAAGTGGCCCTGGTTGATGGCAAATACCACCCGGTCGATTCCTCCGCCCAGTCGTTTGAGATTGCCGCCTCAATCTGCATGCAGGAGGCCGTGCCCCAGGCCAGCCCCACGATCCTGGAGCCGGTGATGAACGTGACAGTGATCGTGCCCGAGCTGATGATGGGCGATGTGATGAGCGATATCAATACGAAGCGAGGGCGTGTGTTGGGTATGGAGCGCCTTGGCAACGGCATGCAGAAGATTATCGCTCAGGTCCCCCAGGCGGAAATGCTCCACTACGCGACAGACCTGCGTTCCCTCACTCAGGGCCGCGGTACCTTTACGATGGAGTTCTATCAGTATGAGGAGGTCCCTCCTCAGATCCAGCAGGAGCTGATCGCTCGCTACAAGAAGGAGAAGGGAGAGTCTGCCTGATTCTCTCAGCCTACAGGCAAGGTGCGCCAATGGGTGAGTAGTGAGCAAGGCGCTCTTCTCATCATCGCCTTTGTTCAAGTGCAGAGCGGGACACCGCCTTTCCAAGGCGGGCAGAGAGCTGCCACCTCTGAGGTCATAGTTGCTGGCTGACTGATTGATTGGTTGATCCGTCAGGACAGGATGGTGCCCCGCTTTCCTTTCTGTGACGGTTGAGTTTGAGTAGCTGGGCCTGTTGAAAGGAGTTGCGATGTCTGTGCAGGATGGGTCTTTCGGCTGGTTGCAGTCTCAGGTATCGGAACTGGATCGCCAGCAAGAGTATGCCCGCGCACGAGCGCTGATCGAGGAAGCACTCCCCTTTTTCCCCGAACATTGGTCTACCCTGGTATTATGGCGCGCTATCCTGACGTTGCGCCAGGGGAACCCCGAGGAGGCCCTGGCGATCCTGGAGGAGGCTGTTGGTCAGGGACTGTGGTTTGGACCAGCTCAGCTGGAGGATGCGGATCTGGCCCCTCTGCATTCGCTGCCGGCTTTCGCAGCCCTGCAAAAGATCTGTCAGGAACGCTATGCAGACGCTCTGGCCCGTTCGCATCCAGGGATTTTGGTACTGGAGCCTGACAATCTTGTTCGCCCCCCCTACCCGACACTGTTCGTGCTGCATGGCAACCAGAGCAGCCCACTGGCTGAGCTTGAGTACTGGCAGCCAATCACGGCCCATCGCTGGCAGGTGGCTCTGCCCTATTCGTCACAACTGGTCGGTTACGGCCTGGCCAGCTGGGACGACGAGGCCCGCGCCGTGGAAGAGGTCTACACTCACTGGGAGCGGCAGCAGCACTGGAAACGTATCGATCTTCAGCATGTGGTCCTGGCCGGCTTCTCGCGCGGCGCCCGCATCGCTCTGCGTCTGGCCCTGGAGGGACGCATCCCCGCCATCGGCTTCATCGCTATCTGCCCGGCCCTGGATGCCAGCCAGACCCTCCTTCCTCACGATAGCTGCCAGGTACAACTGGGCTTTGTGCTGCTCGGTGAGCATGATCAGGGCGCTCCCACTACTCTGGCCACCGTCGAGCGTCTGCGCGCAGCCGGGCTGACCTGCGAGGTGAAACAGTACCCCGGCCTGGGCCACGCCTTCCCACCGAGCTTCGCTGAAGAGCTGCCCACACTCCTGGCACGCTACGTTCCTCCGGTCCCAAGGTAGCAGCCGAGACGAGCACCGCCAGGGCTGACTGGACCTGATCAGGCAGCCGACAACGCTGAACGCAGAGCGTCAATGCGCTGGGCTGGGCGTTCGTTCATTGACCCTTTATCGACACCCGCCCTCGTTCGATCAACCCTTAACGGAATGTCATTTTTTATCTTCGAAGCAAGGCGGCAGAATGCGAGGTTTTGGCCTGAGCGGCTTTCTAGCGAAGGAGGCAGCTCTGCGGACTTGACAGCGGACACCAGGATACGTACAATTCCAGAGACAACGCACAGATCGTGTTCCTTCTTAAGGACGAGAGCAGGGGCCTGCACCAGAGCTCAGTGAGGTGGCCGTATGCCTTCCAGACCGGTTTTTTCCGCACCTTCGCTCGCAGAGGTGCTTAAGCAGCTCAGGATCTACCGGCCCAGCGGTCTGCTAACTATTCAACGAGCACGGGGAGCACCGCCCGAGGAAGTCTATATCACGGTTGAGCGGGGCCAACCAACGCTGGTTGTCTGGAACCGTCAGCAGCAGGAGGCCAGCGAGGCTGTCCTGGCCTGGCTAAATTCATGGGGTGAAATTCGTTTTACTTTTCAATCCGCCGAGCCGCTTCTGCAGCTCCCCGCCCCTGGCCAGCTGGAGCCACAGGAGGGCGCTCCCACTACTGAGGGCGCACACAGGCCAACCTGGCCACCTCTCTCGCTCCAGAGCGGACCTTTGCCCGCCGTCGGAGGTCGGAGCAGTGCCCGCCAAACGATCTCACTCCAGGGACAGCCTGGCAGTACGGCTAGCCCGTCCTCCCAGACGCGCCCGCAAAGCCCCGGTCAGGCCCACGTCCAGGCTCCGGGTCAGGCCCGGCCTCAAAACGGTCGCCTGACCCCACGCTTCGGCGACTCGCTGGTGCTGCCAGCCGTCAAGCTCGCCCAGCCGTCTGGCCCACTGCCGCCGGAAACTGTCGTACCCAGTCTGACCACTCTCGGCAAGGAATATGCCGCTACCGCCGTCCCACGCTACGACCGCATTGTCTTTCTCCTCATCAACGGTCGGCGCACGCTCGGTGACCTGGCCCAGCTGACCCGGCGCACGCCTGCCGAGGTCTACGCCTCCCTCCAGCGTTTGCAGGAACAGGGACTGATCCAGCTAACGCTTCCGCCTACAAACGGACATACTCCTTCTTCCTCTTCATCACGCTAATTCAAAAAGCTTCGATCAGGGTGACTTTGTAAGTGAGCATTACGCTGTAGGACCTGATGCACAAAAGGTACTTCACGCCTCAAAATCTCGTTCTCCTCCGCCAGACGCCGCCGCGTCGAGGTCAGTTCCAGCAGGTGCTGTTTCTGCTCATCGTGCAAATCGAGCAGATAGGCAATGAGATAGGAAAGTTCCTCGGGATCGGTCGGCAGATGCTCCTTGATCTCCTGCTGGCTGTGCGCCTCTAGCAGGATTTCCAAATAGCTGCTGAAGAGATCAAGAGCCCGCTCGACGTAGGGCCTGACCCGACTGGCTGGTTCGCGCGCATCGCGGTACAGCTCAACTACAGCTGAAAGGTAGGGCTGTTGGTGTGTAAGCTGGAGGATGCGAAAGCGCTCGGTGCCAAAGGCGATAAGATTGTAGCGCCCGTCTCCCAGGCGCTCGATCTGCTGAATCGCGGCCAGGGTTCCTACGCTGTAAGGCATTTCCTGAAGATGACGGCTCTCAGGACGCATCAGGACGATGCCAAAGGGAGACTGCTCTTCGAGGCAGCGAGCGATCATCAGGCGATAGCGCCGTTCAAAGATATGCAGCGGTACCGCTGCTGTCGGGAAGAGGACCAGCTGCAACGGGAAGAGTGGAACCTCAATGATTCTCTCCACGGGATCTTCTCCTTCGCACTCGGGCTTTTCTGCAGGATCGTAGGCGTGCTCGCTCGCTTCTGCCGACGCTCTCGTGCCCGCCTGAGTGCCCTACGCTCAGGCGTCGAAGGCAAGCCCTGAGCAAGTCGATGCCGCTCATCGACACTGCCTCCTTCTCTGAGACGAGGCCCGGCGAGATCAGGGGTCAGCCTGCTTCGCTGGCAATGGCCTCCTTCAGATCGCTTGAGCCGCATGGAGATGGGGATGGCAGTGAGCATGATCGGGCCAGTGCTGATGCTCGTGGCTATGCATGACACCCGGCGGCGGCAGCTCTTCGGGTGCGTGACTATGGGTGCCCTCGAGATGATAGGGATGATCATGCCCGTACCAGCGATGGGCTGGATTGCAATGCGCCACCAGCAGGCTCTGCCCGTGATGCCAGCGCGCGCGAAAGACATCATAGTTCTTCTTGCTTTTCGTACGTCGCTCTTCCTCTGTCAGGCTGTACCACTCGCGATGAGGATGCCTGATGAGGCGGGCCGCGACCTCGGGACAGACTACCACACGATAGCCGGCAGCTTTGAAGAAGAAGCTGTAGTGGACGTCGGCCAGGCGATAGAAACGGAATTTTTCATCGAGCCAGCCAATCTCGTTGAGCAAAGTCCGGCGAAAGGCAAACAGATATCCTTCGATGGCATCGACCTCGGGTCCACTCTCTTCGTGAAACTCGCGCAGATCCTCGGTGACCAGACCGAAGGGGCCAGTCACCCCCACCTGTGGATCGCTCAGCGTTTGCTCCAGGGGCGTCCAGATATCACCATCGATCTCAACCGAGGTGTCCAGCCAGACAAGCAATACCCCCTGGCTGGCACGCATGGCGGCATTGCGCCCCGCGGCAAAGCCCAGGTTATGGTCGGCGAAGAGGACGCGCAGGCCAATCCGCTCTCCATTGGCACCGATCAGCGCCGAGCGCCGGGCCAGTTCCCGCAGATAGGGGAGGGTCTCATCGGTTGAGCCATTCTCGATTACGACGACCTCCAGGCGGCGCCCATTGGTATGGCGACAGATACTGTTGAGGCAGCGCTCAAGGTCCGTGCGGTTATTGCGCGCCAGTAGATTGAGCGAGAAGGCATAGCGCGCCGGCTGCTGCGTCGCGTCAGGCGCATCCTGCCAGCGCGAGAGGACAGGGAACTCTTCGCCAAGGCGTCGAGGCCGGACCAGCGTCCCTTCGGGCAGATCGCTCACTTTCCAGCCTCGCTGGAGCAAGTGGAGCCGCCAGGCATCGGCCCGCTCATAGTCCTGCTGCTGGCGCAGGGCTTGCCGTTCGCGCACGATTGCCACCAGCTCTGCCGGCAAGAACTGTTGTGAGTGCTGCGGCATCCGGCGCTGACGCGGTTGCTCGCTCAGGAGATAAGACTGGAGATCGAAGCCGAGCACGCGGTCGAAGTCGAGCAGCAGCTGCAGCTTCATGGTGGCATCCAGCTCGGGAGCGCGCAGCATGGCAGAGAGCACCGCCATTGCCCGCGGAATATGAAGATCATCCTCAAGCTCACGGCGGAAGGCCAGGCGCCAGGGCTGCTCTTGATCCTCCAGCGGCCTGAGCGCGCGCTCTTGATCGGCCCGCCGCCAGAGATCATAGGCACGCTCGCGCAGACGCTCTAGAGCGATCTGGGCCGCTTCGAGAGCGCGGAAGGTGAAGTTGAGCCGGCTGCGGTAGAGGGCGGTCGTGTAGAGATAGCGCAGGGCCAGCGGATCGAAACCGCGCGCCTCAATTTCAGCGCAGGTATAGTCGTTGCTGACCGACTTGGCCATCTTCTGGCCATCAGCAAGCAGATGCTGAGCATGGACCCAGTAGTTAACAAAAGGCTGGCCACTGTAGGCTTCGCTTTGAGCGATCTCATCCTCGTGATGAGGAAAGATATTATCCACGCCACCCGTGTGGATGTCGAAGTGGGGTCCCAGATACTTCATAGACATGGCCGAGCACTCGATGTGCCAGCCAGGGAAGCCACGCCCCCACGGGCTGTCCCAGGCCATGTCACGCCCCAGCTCGGCAGGCTTCCACAACGGGAAATCCTCGGGATGGCGCCGGTCAGCGTCGCTCCCCTCGTGAATGCCAATCTGCATGTACTCCAGTAGATTGCGCGAGAGCTTGCCATAGTCGGGAAAGCGCTGGATGTCGAAATAGACGTAGCCGTGAACCTCGTAGGCAAAACCTTTGCGCAGCAGCTCCTCGATAATCTGGATCATTTCGGGAATATGCTCGCTGGCCCGAGGGAAGACATGGGCAGGCAGAATGTTGAGCCTGGCCTCGTCGCGATGAAAGGCTTCGGTATAAAAGCGCGCGATCTCAGCAGAGGTTTTTCCTTCCCTTCGGGCCTGGGCCTGAATCTTGTCCTCGCCGCGGTCCAACAGCTCATGGCGCATATGCCCGACATCAGTGATATTCTTCACATGGAAGACCTGGTAGCCGAGATACTCCAGAGTGCGACGCAGCCAGTCGGCCATCGTGAAGGTACGCAGGTTACCGATGTGGATATAGCGGTAGACGGTCGGGCCACAGGAGTACATTTTGATCTTGCCAGGCTCCAACGGTATAATTTCCTCGATGCGCCGCGTGAGTGTATTATAGATTCTCATCGCCTCGTCACGCTCCCAGCATGCATCAAACAGTACGACGATGAACGGCCCCTGATTTCCTTCCTTCCCTCCTCCTTTCCCTCTACCAGCCACTCGCTCAAATGCCCGTCTGGCTCGATTCAAGCGCTGCGTGTGCGCCGGCTAACACCGACGGCACCATCCTGTTTTTCCCCCACGGAATTATACCCCCGGCTCGGCGGCTACGACCAGGCGAGGAGACAGGGCAGTCTCGCCAGTACAGTGGCGTGTAGTCTCGCCTCTCTCCTCGCCAGCAACGCTCGTGCACAGGGAGCCCCCCGACTCAGGTTGTCATCTCTTTCACGATCTGCTGGACCCTGGCGCCAGCGGCCTTCCCTTTCAGTTCGCGAGCCGCCAGTGGCATGACCTTGCGAAAGTCGCGCCCCTGCTCCTCGATGAGACGTGTCACCACAGCGCGGATTTCCTCATCACTGAGCTGGGCCGCCTGAAGATAGGACTGCAGAATGGCCTTTTCGCGTTGGGCCTTCTCGACCAGATCACTCCGCCCCCCCTTTTCGTAGAGGGGAAGGGCCTGGTCACGCATCTTGATTTCGCGCTCTAGCACCTGGTAGCAGTCGGCTTCAGTCAGAGGCTTTCCATACTCAGGATGCTTGCGATCGGTGCGTGCAACTTCGAGGTTGTGAATGGCTCCCAGCACCATCCGGAGGGTATCAACTTTGAGCTGATCCCGCGCTCGCTGGGCTTCCTGAATATCCTTCCGCAGCTGCTTCTCGATAGGAAACTCTTCGCGCGTTTGCGCCATACTACACACTCCTCCTATACTCTCAGCAATTCTGTTAGCGATCCTCAGTATAGCCTTTGGCGCCAGTTCTGTCGAGTCGGGCAAGGTGAGCTGGCAAGGCCGCAAGTCAGAACAGCACCCTGGCCTCATCCAGAAGCAGGCCAGTCCACTCTCTTAGAAGAGGCGCCGACCAGTAAAGAGCTGGCCCTGGTGCAGCAAGCGCTCGCGTCCAAGAGGGCTGGCTGCCGCCAGCGCCTCACCAATCTGCCGCAGCGGTACCTCCCCCGCCGGGAGGCGCAGGCGAAGCAGAAAAGCAGCACCTGCCTCTCCCGGCCAGGGGTCACGCTGCCAAAATGAGGCGTGGAGCAGGAAAGGCTGCTCGGCTAGCTGCTCCAGCAAGGCCATCACCTCATACCTCAGAGTACTATACGAAAGATCGCCCGCAGAGAAAGAGAGCGAGAGCGTTTGCGTCCCTAACTCAGGTGCCGCCCCACTGAGCAGCTCATCGCCGAGCTGGTAGACGAGATGATAGACCAGTGCGCCGCTGGCTACCGAGGACAGCCCAGTGGCAGGCGATTCTGCTGCTCCCCCCCGCATCCAATCGCCACGCAAGGAGGCTGGCCATTCTGCAACGAATTGATTGAGCAGATCGAAGGCCAGGGAGCCGCGCAAGAGAAACCACAGCTCATAGAGTTGTTGCTCAGCTCGCCAGCTCTCCAGCCTGGTTTTGGCGGCCTCTAGCGCTGGCGCCAGCTCACTGGCGGCTAACTCTGGTCCCAGCTCTGGGACAGTGCAGACGACGAGAGCTGGGCCTTCCAGAGGCAAAAGGTCAGCTGAGCCTAAGCGTGTGGCCAGGTGCCGCAGCTCACGCTGTAAGGCAGCGGCAACCTGGGACGGCTGGGCGACAGTAGCAAGGAAGCCCAGACGCTGAAGGCGCAGCACGGCCTCCTCCGCGTAGCGCGCACACTGCTCCTCGGTCCACTCCTGTAAGCGCCTAGCGATTGCCAGACAGCGTTCACGGAGCGCTGCCAGTAAGGGTACAAGTTCAGCCTCTCCATCCCGAGCTAGCAGGTGGACACAGAGATGGAGAATCGGCACATCCAGCCCGAGGGCGCGATAGACGTCCATACGGTTTCCTCGCTTTTCCCTATCATAGTCGACACAGGCAAGAGCAACCAACGCCGGCAGCATCCCGCCCCCAACAGCAAGGCGGCACCAGGCAGCTCCGCATCGCGGTTCCCGGCCCAGCCAGACAGACAGGCGGGCCTGGTTGGCCAGATAGCCCTCACGAGGCTATAATAGAGACATCCATCTCTTTTCTGGCAGTCTCTCGCGTCTGGAAAGGTCTTCCCGTTCATGTCTAGCACGACATCCCTCTCTCCGCGCCCGGAGCAGCAAGGCATCCGCATTGGAGCTTTGGTAGCCCTTTTCCTAGGTCCGGCCTTTGTCTTTGCGAATATGTACACGACGCAGGCCATCCTGCCTGTACTGAGCCGGGCTTTCAAAGTCGACGCGCCCACCGCGGGCCTGACCATTTCCATCATCGTCCTGGCGGTCGCCATTGGCTCGCTGTTCTACGGACCT
>NZ_BDGT01000083.1 GCF_001748285.1 Thermogemmatispora onikobensis
TCTTTGGGCCTCCTCTCGTCTATCTGACAGGAGCTTTTTTCTGGAGAGGAAGACGAGCTATTTTCAAGGAGGCGCAAAGCAGCACATGACGGATGAGATCAAACAGCGAAAGCTCGAACATATTACCGTGGCATTGGAGGAAGGGATCGCTGTGAGCCAGCGAGCTGGCTGGGGCGATATTCACCTGGTTCATCAGGCACTACCCGAGGTAGATCTGGAGGAGATCGACACGACGGTCACTTTCCTGGGGCGACGCCTGGCCTGCCCGGTGGTCATTTCCGCTCTCACCGGCGGTCACCCGGAGGCCGAGACCATCAATCGCCATCTGGCACGGGCCGCGGAGCGTTACGGGTTGGCGCTTGGAGTGGGCAGTCAGCGGGCCGCCCTGGTCAATCCTGAGCTGGTTCCAACCTACGCCGTTGTCCGCGAGGAGGCGCCCCATGCCTTTATCATTGCCAACATCGGCGCGCCGCAGCTGATTGAGCAGCGGCGCCATCCTGCCTTCACGCGCACCCAGGTCGAGGCGGCCATCGCCATGATTCAGGCTGATGCCCTGGCGGTGCATATGAACGCCCTCCAGGAGGCGACCCAGGTCGAAGGCGACCGGCGTATGCGTGGCGTGGCCGTGGCTCTGCAACGGTTGACGGCGGAGATCACGGTGCCGGTGATCGCCAAGGAAACGGGGGCCGGCATCTGCCGCGAGCAGGCTCTGCTGCTGCGCGCCTGCGGCGTGGCCGCTATCGATGTGGGCGGCGCCGGCGGCAGCAGTATGTCGGCGCTGGAGGCCGCACGGGCCCGCGCCCACGGGGAGACGCAGGCGCAACAGATCGGGCAGCTCTACCGCGACTGGGGTATTCCGACGCCCATCGCCCTGGTGGAAGCAGGAACAGCAGGTCTGCCGCTGGTTGCCACAGGCGGCGTGCGCAGCGGGCTGGATGTGGCACGCGCCGTGGCGTTGGGCGCGACACTGGTCGGCATGGGCTTCCCCTTCCTGAAGGCGGCCAGCGAGAGCTACGAGCACGTCTGCGAGCTGCTGGAGCAAACGCTGACGGAGCTGAAAATCGCCATGCAGCTCAGTGGAGCGGCCAATCTGGCAGCCCTGCGCCAGGCGGACGTAGTCGTCTCTGGCGAGACGCGGGCCTGGCTCAGCTTGCGTGGCTTTGAGGAGGAGCTGCGGGCTTTGGCCAATCGCCGCGCCAGAGCCACCGCCTACAGCATCGCTGTGACCGAGACTCAGACAAGGGAGCGCCAGCAGGTCGACGGCTATCGCTAAGCGAGCAAACCAGACCCCAGTGGTCCCTCTCTTGCGCCTCACTCACTGGGCACGTCGCTGGCTCAGCCGCTCTTCCAAACGCTGCCAGTCCTGGAGGGTGTTGACGTTGAGAAAGGAGCGCAGGTCGGGATCAAGGGGCCGTAGCTCTTCCTCGCTAAGCCAGCGCACGGGGACGACAGCGAGCAGACTACGCGGATTGCGCTGGCCGCGGGCCAGCAGGGCGGCGATGGTGCTCACCAGGAAGCGAGGATAGCGGGCCAGCAGGACCTGCGGACGCTGCTCAATCAGGGGAATATAGAGCCGTTGGTCGTGAGCAGGCAGAGCGAGCAGCCAGGCCAGGAGCTGAGAGCGAAGCAGAGGCAGGTCGACGGCCAGCGCCACGGCCTGCGGAGCTTGCATAGCGAGCAGGCCGCTATAGAGACCCATCAGGGGACCTTGATCGGGAACGAGATCGACAACCAGGCGGACCGCCGGGGGAAGATAGTCGGCATAGCGCGCGGCGGTGCACTGATCACGCACGACGACCAGCACTTCCGGCGTGAGCGTCAGAGCCAGTTGGGCCAGACGCCCAAGAAAGGTCTGGTCTTTCGCCTCAGCCACTGGCAGCGGCAGCAGGGCCTTATCATACCCCATGCGCTGACTGCGTCCGCCAGCCAGAATCAGGCAGGCTGCGGCTGGACGGCTGGGCGCGGCGACTCGTTGGCGCTCGGCTGGGCACAGGTTCTTTGTCATAGGACGTGGGCACATGCCATCTCGGGTCGGGTTGCTGCAGTGTGGTCCAGACTCACAGCTCGGTCAGCAAAAAAAGCCTCCCTCAAGCCCGCGCTCAATCGTGGCGAGAGCACGAGGGCAGGCCCGATGTGATGGCTTTCTTTACGCTGGCGAGCAAACTAACTCACAAGCAAGTGAGCAGGCGAAGGAAAAAGACGCTGTTGGCTGAAACAGCGCTCAGCGAGAGGCCGCCCGTGCCTTGGCCTTGCGGCGGCTGCTCTTCGGAATGTACTGCTGGCGCTGCCGATAGGCTACAAAGCTCGCCTGCTCTTGGGGGAACTTGCGCACCAGATAGACCAGCCACCAGATCGCCCAGCCAACCAGCCACAGCAGCCAGAGATAGCGCCAGAGACGCCAGGCAAAGAAGTACTGATCCAGATAAGCACGGGCAAAGATCAGCGGATAGCCAACCAGGCAGATGGCCGCGAACCAGCTCAAATAGCGGTCCAGCATGTACTTGATCACGGCCTGGTTCTTGAAGAAGCGCTTACGGCCCTCGACCGCATAGTAGAAGCAGATCAGCAGCCCGGCGGTACAGAAAATGAGCCAGGGCACATAGAAATGGAAGGCTTCGGGGCCTCCCAGGCCAGCGTTCTGTCCTGCCGTCCAGGGGTCAGAGAAGAGCCAGCTAATCAGGTTAAAATTCATCGTGCTCCCTTCTGCTCCGAGCGAATGAGTTCGCTGCGCTGCGCAGATATCAGCAGATATCAGAGGACATGATACCATGCTCGGGCTAAGGAGTCTAGAGGTTCTGGCCGGCTCTCCCCTCCCGGCCTTTGTCCGCCATCTGGCTGCCTGCCCTGGCCGGTCTGAGCGACTGGCTCCTTCCTGCCAGCGCCCAGGCTGGCAAGCGGCGATCGTCCGGGGCCGAGGCGACTGGCGGCACTTGTCTCTGATATAATGAAGAGCAAGCGGTCTCAGCACGCGCTTCTCCGCTAGCCTAACCTGACAACGTCAAGGAGTCCCCTTATGTCCCGGACGCGACGCATCGTGATCATGGCCGAGGGCCATTTCGAGTGGCACTATGGCAAGACGGCCACGGGCATCATTCGCTACAGCCAGGACCCGGTGGTAGCAGTGATTGACAGCACCCGCGCGGGCCAGGATGCCGCCCAGGCTCTGGGTGGAGACCTGGGGCACGGCCTTCCCGTGGTACGAGATATCCACGAAGCCTTGCGCTACCAGCCCACAACGCTCATCATCGGCGTGGCCCCGATCGGGGGTGACCTGCCGCGAACCTGGCGTGCGCAGCTCCTCACTGCCATCGAGGCCGGGCTGGAGATTATCAGTGGCCTCCACTATTTCATCGCCGACGACCCCGAGCTGCGGGCTGCCGCTGAGCGGCGCGGTGTGACCATCTGGGATGTGCGCCGCCCGCCCGACAAGAAAGTCGTGGCGGCCTACAAGCCGCATCGTCCCGGCAGCCACACGGTGCTGACCGTTGGCTCCGACTGCGCCACTGGCAAAATGACCGTTGCTATCGAACTCGATCGCGCCGCCCGCACCCGTGGGCTGAACAGCGCCTTCTTTGCCACGGGACAAACAGGGATTATGATCGCCGGGCGCGGCCTGCCCGTCGACCGCATCATCAGCGATTTCATCGCCGGCATGGTCGAAGAGATGACGCTGGAATTGACGGCCCAACATGATTGGGTCTTTGTGGAGGGTCAGGGTTCGATCAACCACCCCGGCTACTCGCCGGTGACGCTGGGCCTCCTGCACGGCTCGCTCCCCGACGCCATGATCTTTTGTCACCAGGCCGGGGCCACCACGATCGAGGGCTACCCCCATTGCCCATTGCCCCCTCTGCCTCGCCTCATTCAGATGAACGAAGAGGTGGTCAACTGGCTGCATCGCCAGCGCAACAGCAAAGTGGTGGGCATCTCCCTCATCACGCGCGGCCTCTCGCTGCAGCAGGCCGAGGAGGCCATTCGTCGTACCGAAGATGAAACGGGCCTGCCAACTACCGATGTGGTGCGCTTCGGCCCCGAGAAGCTGCTGACAGCCTTGCTGCAACACTTCAGCGCTGCCACCAGCTAAACAGCATCCAACTTGGCTCAGGCGCTCAGACTCACGATTGTCACACCATCGCCGCCTTCGCGGGCCGGAGCCGGCTGATAGGACTTGACCAGCGGATGCCTGGCCAGATGCTCGCGTACTGCCGAGCGCAGGGCGCCGGTCCCTTTGCCGTGGACAACGCGCACCGTCGCCAGGCCCGCCAGGGCGGCATCATTGAGGTAGCTCTCCAGCTGCTCCAGCGCCTCCTCGACGCGCCAGCCGCGGATATCAAGCTGCATGGAGACCTCGGGGCGATCCTCAGCACGCGGCAGTACCACTGCCGGAGCTTGACGACGGCTCTGCTGCTCGGCAGCCTGACGTCCACCGAGACGCCGGAGGTTCTCCAGCGGCACGCGGAAGCGTAAGGCCCCCATCTGAACCTCGGCCTCGCCGCGCTCGGGCGCCAGGCTCACTAACTCGGCATTCTGGCCAAAATTGAGCACCCGCACCAGGTCACCAACCTGCAGCGGCCCCTCGCTTAGCTCTTCCCGCTCTTCCTGCGGCTGACTCTGAGCCGGCTCGGGGAGTAACTCCAGTCTCTCGTCAAGCTGACGCACCTGGCGCCGCGCCTGATCGAGACGTTCGCGCGTCAAATTGACGCGGTGCACGTCTAGTTTGATACGAGCGAGCTGAGCCTGTACTTCTTCAATCTCACGCCGCGCGCGGGCCCGCGCCTCGTTGAGGATACGCACGCGCTCGCGCTCCAAGCGATGGCGCTCCTCTTCAAGCTGACGGCGCTGATGCTCGGCCTCAGCGCGCTCCATGCTCAGGCGGAAGCGCTCATCGGCCACGGCCTTGCGCTCGTGCTGCAGGCCCTCTAGCAGCGTCTCCATGCGCACGCCGGCGCTGCCCAGGAATTCGCGCGCCCGCTCGATGATGCGCTCATCGAGGCCCAGGCGACTGGCAATGGCCAGGGCATTGCTACGGCCCGGCAGGCCAATGCTCAGGTGATAGGTTGGTGAGAGCGTCTCGATGTCGAACTCCACCGAGGCGTTCACGGCCCCAGGCTGCTCGTGGGCAAAGGCTTTCAACTCGGTGTAGTGTGTTGTGGCCACCGTGGTAATGCGCCGCTCCAACAGGAAGCTCAGAATGGCTCGCGCCAGCGCTGAGCCTTCGCTGGGATCGGTGCCGGCTCCCACCTCGTCGAGCAGAACCAGGATGGGTGGCACCTGCTCGCCGCCAATGGCGGGCCGATTACGCTCTTGCCAGTTCTCGATCTGCCGCACAATCTCGATGATCCGGCTCAGATGGGAGGAGAAGGTGCTCAGGTTCTGCTCGATGCTCTGCTCGTCGCCAATGTCGGCAAAGACCTCCTCAAAAACAGCTATTTCGGAGCCGTCTTCGGCAGGAATATGCAGCCCGGCCTGAGCCATGAGGGTCAGCAGGCCAACCGTCTTGAGAGCGACGGTCTTGCCGCCGGTATTCGGTCCAGTGATGACGACCATGAAGAAGTCGCGCCCGATGCGGAAGTCGATTGGCACGACCCGCCCGCTCAACAGCGGATGGCGGGCTCCACGCAGCTCGATGCGCCCCTCGTTGTTGAGGCGCGGCTCGCTACAGCGCAGGAGGCGACTGTAGCGGGCTTTGGCCAGGTGCAGGTCAAATTCGGCCAGGCGCTCGACCATCTCTGTCAAAGCCTCGGCCTCACGCCCGATCTCGTGCGAGAGGGTGCGTAAGATACGCTCAATCTCTTGCCGCTCTTCAATCTGCAACTGGCGCAGATGGTTGTTCATTTCGACGATGACCAGTGGCTCAATGAAGAGCGTGGCGCCGCTGCTCGACTGGTCGTGGACGATGCCCCGCACGAGGTTGCGGTTCTCGACCTTGACCGGGACCACGTAGCGCTCGTTGCGGATGGTGATGATCGGCTCCTGTAGAGCGGGCGCCAGTTCGTTGACGATGGTGCGCAGCCGCTCTTGCAGACGTTGGGTGGCGCTGCGAATGTCGAAGCGCAGCCGCCTCAGCAAGGGACTGGCGCTATCGAGGATCTCGCCGTCTTCGTTGACGGTCTCTTCGATACGCCGCATGAGATGAGGCCGCTCGGGAATGGCCTCCCCCAGGCTCCGCAGGAGCGGGAACTCTTCAGGGTCGAGCTTCTCCAGAAGACGCGCCACCTGGGCGGCACTGCGCAGGGTATTGAGGACCTCCAGCAGTTCGTGAGGCGTCAGCACCCCCTCGCGGGCCGCACGTGCGACCAGCGGACGGATGTCTCGCGCCGGCCCCACACTGGCATTGGCCTGGACGTCGAGCAGACGCACCGCCTCGCTGGTGTAGACCTGCCGTTCCCGCACCTCTTCGAGACTGGTCGCTGGCTGGAGAGCCAGCACCAGCTCTTTGCTGGCGGAGAAGCTGGCTTCTCGGGCTACTCGCTCCAGAATTTTGGGATATTCAAGGGTCTGAATACTTTTTTCGTGCATAAATGTCTATGACCACCTGCCAATACTCGCGTGCAATGAGTTCTCTTGATCTTGATGATATCAACTGTCCAGTGGCATGGCTTCTGTCCCATATGCCTTTGTCTCACCAGATCAGCATCACCAGAATTGGACCAGGGCGTCAAAAAAAGAAGACGGCTTTAGCATACCATAAAAAACAAACACGAGGAAACGGCGAATCCCCCCAGAGGCAAGATCTTCCGACTCCAGCCTTTGCTGTTCTTTCTTCACCAGGCCGTAGTACTTTGCAACTACGGTCCCGCTTACATCAGCAGGACTGCTGATTCTTTAAATAAAATTGGTATTAGCAACATTGCATATTTCCATGTATAGATACAGACCACTGTTTCTCACAATGTTCCTGAGTAGGGAATTGCGGAGCCGCGACGCAGCCAGAGCTAGACGCCAGCGAGGTTGCTTTCTCGCTCCTCCTTTCCCGGGCAATGGTCGGGGCCCGGCCTTCCAGGGAGACAGTGGACAGCAAGAAAGGAAGAGCAAACTATGAAAGTGCGGACGTTTGCGCCTCCAACGCTGCTCTGTTTACCACTGCTGCTCGTGTTGCTGACGGCCTGTGGCAGGGTGGCCTCTAGTACAGAGGTCGCCAGCCCGCAGACCATCAAAATTACTATTGGCGATTTCTTCGTGCGCTCGCCGCAAACCACCTTTGTCACCGGTACGCTCTATCACTTTGTGGTCACCAATCAGGGTCAGCATCACCATGATTTTCTCATCATGCATCCCATGAGCACTGAAACAATGGTCATGGATGAGGTCTATCAGCGCGCCCTGGCCTATATTTACAATATCGCCCCCGGCGAGAGCAAAACGCTCGACTTTACCTTTGATCACACGGCCCCGTCCGGCATGCTTGAATTCAGCTGTCATTACGGTGGCCACTATGAGGCCGGCATGCACCAGCCCATTGTGGTCAAGGCTGCCCCAGGGGCGCAGGTGACTCCTTATCCTAATAATGGCATCCCGGTTCAGGCCGCCAGCACTGCCGGGTCTGGAGGGACATGCGATCAGCCGGTCAGCGTGACAATCCGAGGGAATGACACCTTTGATCAGCGGAGTGTCTCGCTTAAGATGGGTGATACGCTGACCATCGTCAATACCACGCAGCAAACCTTTACCTTGACCAGCCGACCGGATGCTGGACTACGCTTCACCGTGGTTGATCCGAGCGAGACAGAATATGTGCCCTTCCCCAAAGCCGGTACCTTTACCCTCTCTTCGCAGGAGCATCCTTCGGCTCAGCTGACCGTACAGGTCTCGATGACGCCCGGGGTCACCTGTGGTTTCGAGCCTGTGGCGACAGTCAGTTTCGACGCAGACTACACCCGTCCGAACAGCACCTACTTCTTCGTGCCTACGTCGGTCAGGCTGAAGGAGGGTCAGAGCATTACCCTTTCAAACCTTTCTGACTACGACCTGACCTTTTTTGCGCAGCCTGATCCCGGCATTGGCCATGTGGAGCTACGCCGCAACGAGCACCAGCTGATCTTCTTCAAGGAGGCAGGAACCTATACAATTGCCTGCCAGCAGTTCCCCAATCAGCATTTCACAGTGATCGTACAAGAAAACGGCGGTGATCAGGACTAAGCAGCGCTGCGCCTTCCCAAGGCTAGCGGTCATGGCATGGGTAGCGCAAGGGTCGACACGGGTGCAAGGATGCACCCTTTCAGCCTCTTTTGCCCCCTCTGCCGGCTGGAAAGAGGAGCTTTCCCAACGTTTATAGCTTTCTGGAGGCTGTTTGTTCAGTCTCCCTTGCATGGGCCAGCTGCGTGCCAGCCAGGAGGGAGAGGAGAAGAGCAGCACCGCCACGAGCCGCCAGAAATTCCGGTGGAATAGCATAGAGTAGAGAGGAGTACCCGCTATGATCCTGCATCTAGGTGAACAAGTCTATTGGGGAAGCGTCGAGGTGATTTTTCTGGCCGGGACGATCACCGCTCTGGACGAGGAGCGCCAGACCGTGACGGTGCGCATTGAGCGGGCGACCCCTAATGCGGCCCACTTGATCGGTCAGGAGGCCGAGTTTTTTGCCGATGGCCTGGAGCCGCTGACAGCCCTGGGCGAGCTGCCGCCAGGTCTGACGGACCATCCTGTGAGCGAGCGGCAGCCGTTGCCGGCGATGGATGACGCCGAGAAGCTGCGTCGCGCCGCCGCTGCCGCCGTGCACCAGCTCTACGGCTATCATCGCCTGCCTGCAGAGCAAGAGCAGGCGCTCATTGCCGAGGTGCGGGCCATGCTGGAGGCTGACCCAGCCCTGCGCGCGCGGACACTGGCGACGATGGATGAGATTCTGCGCCTGGACTTTTTGGGGAGCCGGCGCTCGCCCCGTGAGCCTGACCAACCGGCCTGACCAAGATGGGAAATCCCCGCACCGTAGCTGCAAAGCCGGAAGTCTGTTGGCAGACGGCTGCTTCCGTAGACAGGGAACGGAGCATGCTGGATCAACTCAGGTAATGTTCGCGGCAGATCTTGATGGCGCATGCTATTACCTCTCCTTCAAGGTGATCGGCGCATCACTAAGAGAGGTTAAGGCCAGATCCGAAGTATCTTTGTATTAGAAGTTACTAACTGCCTCTCCTGCTCCTGAATATCGAACCATTCATACCTATAATAATGACTAGATTCTGTCTCTATTCCAGATTATAAATCTTATCTTGATGAGCAGTCAAGATACAAGCATTTGTACCGTCACGCGCAAAAGGTAAGGAGCAGCCACGTTGATCAAAAATATGATATGCTCTATGCGAGGGGTGTGACAGCGAGGGGAGGGAAGCACTCGATGCGCTGTCATGCCGAAAAGCGAGACGAGGTGAACACCGTGCAATGTCCGCATTGTTCCGCTCCCATCGCCCTGGCAGCGCAGTCTTGTCCCGCCTGCGGTGCCGTTCTGAGCGCGCCAGCCAGCCCTGGGCCTGCCTTCCCTGGCGACAGACCGGTCCCAGCCTGGACGCCGCAGCAGCTGGCCAGTCGCAGCAGCATCACGGCGCCCACACGCCGGCGGCATGCTGGCCGACGCTGGCTCCTTGGCTGCCTCGGCACGCTTGTTATCTTGCTTGTCCTGCTCCTGGCTGCCTGGGCCTTGCTCATTCGCCCCACGCTCAACCAGCTGGCTAAGGAGCAGCTCAACGCCACCCTCGACAGTGCCGTTCAAGAGATCGACCCTGCGCGTACCGCGCAGCTACCCGGCGGTCCAGTCCGCATCAGCGAGACCGTGCTCAATAACCTCCTGACCCTGGCCCACTCGCCCAGCAGCCCCATGCAGGACGCACATTTCAGCGTCACCCCCAGCGCCATCACCCTCGACTTTACCCTCTATGGCCAGGCCAACCACATTAGCGCCGTGCCCCAGGCCAGCGCTGGTCAACTGCGTGTCAGCACCCTCCACATCCAGGGTCCCATCAGCTGGATTCTCTCCGACGACGATCTCACCACAATCGTCAACCAGCATCTGGCCACAGCCCAACAGCGGCTACACCATCCGGTGCTGGCTGTCGTGCTCCAAAACCACGCCGTCGACCTTCTCCTTGGTCCCTCTTCCAGCGCCAATGGCTCGTCTGCTTCCAGACTGCCTGGCGTCCAGGTCGGAGGATAAGCGGAGGAAAGAGCAAGAGCGCCAGCAGGGACTGATCTGGCTGTAACGGCGGCGCAGGGCGCGAGGAGGCAGAGGCCCGTGTCGCGAGCGCCGATGACAGCAGCGCGGCACTTTGGCGCTGATGGACTTCGGCAAAGACCGAGGAGACATCGGGCAGGAAGCCATTGTTATCCTCTCCTAACGGCCAGTAGACGAGAGCGGCGCGCCCAATGATATTCTTACGCGGCACGAAGCCCCAGTCGCGCGAGTCTGAGCTACCAGCCCGATTATCTCCTAATACAAAGTAGCTGTCGGGCGGTACAACGCGATTGGAAAAGGAAGGATAGGGGTTGCCCTGCCGACGCGGATCAACATAGGTCTCATGGAGGGTCACACCATCGACAATGACCGTCGTTCCCTGGATCGTGATCACATCGCCTGGGACGCCAATGATGCGCTTGACGTAATCCTGACTGGGATTGGGAGGAGCAACGAAGACAATCACGTCGCCACGCGCTGGCGCATGGAAGAGGTACGACCACTTGTCGACGAGGATCAGCTCTTTGTCGTGGAGATTCGGCTCCATGCTCATGCCTTCAACGTAGAAATTCTGGATAGCAAAGCGAATGATGAAGAACATGAGCCCTGTGAGGACGAGCGTCTCGATCACTTCGCGGACCAGACGCCAGCGCTTCTCAAAATCAAGCTCTGGATTCATGCGAACTCCCGGCGCTAGACACGCCAGTGTGCTCAGGGTATTTCAGCCAGTACTATTATAAGGCACCCTGGTGGCAAACTCTACAGCTCCGGAGCATTCCCGACAAGGCGAGAGGCCGCAGCAGGCCCATCTGCCCGGCTCCGCTCATGGTCATCTCCCCTCCTCCTTTCGGGCTATGCTCCCGCCAGCCAGGGCGGCTCGCCCGTGGCTCGGTTCGTCCTTTAGTTGAGGAAGCGAAAGGATTGCAACATCGGGGCAAAAGCGTTCTGATAGAGCTGTTGGTAGCGCTCCGCCGGCGCGACGAGGTAGATGCTGAAGAGCCTGGTCTGCACGGAATGCGCCGGGTGATTGGTTGCCAGCATCAGGATCTCCATGCGAACCTGCTTCCCCAGGATCTGCACATCGCCTGTGGCTCCCTGCTGCCGCCAGGTCTGGCCCCCTACGGTAGTAGTGGGCGCCAGGCTGACCTTTTTGAAGTTTTTGTAGAGGCCGCTTTTCTCGAAAGTATCCAGGCTCACGCTGACGGTCTCTTCCGGCGAGGTGGCCGCGTTGGGATTGGGCACAACCTGTACTGAAAGAGTAGCAGTGTCGGCCTCGTGGCTGAATTCGACACTGCTGCCAGCAGGACTGGCCTGCCAGTCCGGCAGATAGCCGATGCTGAAGCCGTCGCCCCGGTAGAGCCTGAGCTGCACGCCTCCAGGCGCCGTGATCAGACCGGCGGTCGGGCTGGCATCGGCCCGCGCCCCCGTCGTTGGGGTTCCGGCACCGGAGCTGCTACCCTCTCCACCACAGGCAACCACTATCAGGGCAAGCATTGTGAGGAGTATGAATAGCGAGAACCGCGAGAGAGGCACACAGCCGGAGTGGCTGCGAATGAGTCGTCGTCGACAGGTGGAGCAGGCGGATCGAGACATAGCACTTTCCCGTTCCTCATAGAAATTATCGCCGCTTCTCTGCGTCTTCAGTGCACCGAAGCGCCGGATCTCGAAGAAGCTGGCTTGTGCGACAGGTTGCGCAACGGGCGTTATTATAGCATATCCTGGCCAGCCTGCAGAAGGGAATTTCTGGCTACCGCCCACCGCCTCACGCCTGCGTCAGCAACAGCTGCTCCAAAGAGCTGAGCCGTGGACCAGAGCGCTCCCCGTCCAGGACGCCCTGGAGGAGGAACAAACGATCAGATCCTCCAGACTTGACGCGGTGGGTCCTGTGTTGTACTCTGATAACGATATGGAACGTTTGTCTTAGTCACATTGGCTCGTAGCCCCCGCCTACCTGCCCAGGACCAGGACCTCCTCCCCCAGGACAGGACTTCTTGAGCCAACCGCGCAGCACGCTCGATCTGTTGAACATCCAGTCAAATAGATTCATACCAAAAGAGATAGAAACAAGAAACGAGAAGCTTGGGGATCGCAACAGTGGATAAGATTGTTATCCGTGGCGCACGAGAACATAATCTGAAGAATATCGATCTGACTATCCCTCGCGACAGGCTGGTGGTCATCACCGGGTTGTCAGGCTCCGGCAAGAGTAGCCTGGCCTTTGATACGATCTTCGCCGAGGGCCAGCGCCGCTATGTCGAGTCGCTCTCGGCCTACGCTCGCCAGTTCCTCGATAAGATGGATAAGCCCGATGTCGACCACATCGATGGACTGTCTCCCGCGATCTCGATCGATCAGAAGGGGGCAACCCATAACCCTCGTTCGACGGTCGGCACGGTGACGGAGATCTATGACTACCTGCGCCTCCTCTACGCCCGCGTCGGCCATCCTCATTGTCCTCGCTGCGGGCGCGAGGTGAGCCGTCAGACTGTCCAGCAGATCGTCGACGTGGTCTTGCAGCTGCCCGAAGGAGCGCGCATCATGCTGCTGGCACCGCTGGTGCAGGGACGCAAGGGCGAGTATAAGCATCTCTTCGAAGAGATGCGCCGCTCGGGCTACGTGCGCGTCCGCGTCGATGGCACCATCTATGACCTGAGCGAGAATATCGAGCTAGATAAGCAGAAGAAGCACACGATCGAGGTCGTCGTCGATCGCCTGGTGATCCACAAGGCGGGACGCCGGGCTACACTGAGCATGCTGACCCCCAGCCAGGTCGGCAACAACACGGCCCCCCCCTCTTCCTCTCAAGCGAGTGAGAGGCCAGCACTGCGCCGCGTGGCCGAGGAAGCGGTCCCCTACGCCTTGCCTTCGCGCTCCCCAGCGGACCAGGATGGCAACGATGGAGAGGGAGCCACATCGCGGGCGGTGGCTCCTGCCGAAGAGGGGACAGCAACACTGGCAGAGCAAGATGAGGTCGATGTGGCTTTCCGCCAGCGCCTGGCCGATTCGTTAGAGACCACGCTCAAGCTGGGCAATGGCGTGGCCCTGGTCTCCATCGTCGGCGGCGAGGAGGTGCTTTTCTCGGAGCGCTTCGCCTGCGTCTACTGCGGTATCAGCCTGCCAGAGATCGAGCCGCGCACCTTCAGCTTCAACAGCCCTCACGGTGCCTGCCCGGCCTGCACGGGGCTGGGAACCCAGCGCGAGCTAGACGCCGAGCTGCTGGTGACCAACCCCGACCTGACAATCCGTGAGGGCGCCATCGCCCTCTGGAGTAAGATGGTCAATGGCAGCCAGTGGGAGTCGGCCAAGTTGGAGGCGCTGGCGAAGCGCTTTCAGATCGATCTCGATCGTCCCTGGCGCGAGCTACCGCCCGAGCAACAGCAACTGATTCTCTACGGCACCCAGGAGCCGCTGACGATTCGCTATACACCCCAGCACGGCCAGACGCGCTCGTATACGGTGACCTTTGAGGGAGTGATCCCCAACTTGGAGCGCCGCTATCGTCAGACGGAGAGCGAGCTGATCCGCGAGGAGATCGAGACCTACATGTCGACCCGCCTCTGCCCCGAGTGCCGAGGAGCGCGTCTGAAGCCGGAGGCGCTGGCGGTGACAGTCGGTGGACGCAATATTGTCCAGGTGACCCGCCTCTCGGTGAAACAGGCCCAGCGCTTTTTCCAGGAGCTGGATGCCGGTCCGGCCCCTTCTCTGGGTGTGCAGCCGCTGATCGGCGGCCATAGCGAGGACGGCGAGCCGCGCGCGCCCGATCCGCTGGCTCCGATCCCTCCCAATGAGCCGCTGGTCAAGGTACGCTTGAGCGAGCGCGAACGGTTGATTGCCCGTCAGATCCTCAAGGAGATCCGCGCCCGCCTGCAGTTCCTGGTCGACGTGGGCCTGGACTACTTGACGCTGGATCGCACGGCGATGAGCCTCTCCGGCGGCGAGGCCCAGCGTATCCGCCTGGCCACCCAGATCGGCTCGGGCCTGATGGGCGTGCTCTATATTCTGGATGAGCCAAGCATCGGCCTCCACCAGCGCGATAACCATCGCCTGATTCAGACGCTGTTGCGCCTGCGCGATCTGGGCAATACGGTGCTGGTCATTGAGCACGACGAGGATACGATGCGCGCCGCCGACTATATTATCGATATCGGCCCAGGCGCGGGCGAGCACGGTGGCCAGGTGGTGGCAGCAGGCACATTCGACGAGGTGGCCGCTCATCCGCAATCGTTGACGGGCGCTTACCTCTCGGGCCGGCGACGCATCGCCACCCCTACCCAGCGCCGGCCTGGCAATGGCCACTTTCTGACCATTGTGGGCGCTCGCGAGAATAACCTGAAAAATATTACGGTGCGTATCCCGCTGGGCAAGTTCGTTG
>NZ_BDGT01000084.1 GCF_001748285.1 Thermogemmatispora onikobensis
GGCGGGGCTTCCAGGTACAGGTCGATGGTTCCCTGGTTCTGAAGGCGCGTGTACAGCCCCGTGGTCAGGATCAGGCGGCGATCGAAAGGCACCATCCTTCCCTCATAGAACCGACTCAGGTACTGCACCAGCCTGGCGCGGAGAGGAATTTGCCGGACGGCCAACGCTCGCTGGGTCGCACGCAGGCGGCGGGCCAGCTCATAGACCTGATTTTGGGTCTCTGTAAGGAGCGCCTCTGCACAATCCTGCTGCTGGCGCAACGTTGAGAGACGCTGATGAGCCAGGCAAACCTCCTGGCGCAGCGCTTCCTCTTCCTGGACCAGCGCTTGAAAGGCGGCGTCTTGCGGACCGATGTCCACCCAGGGCAGCCGCAGGCCGCGTCGCTCATCCAGGTGGCCCCCGCAGGACATGACGGTCGGGAGGCCGACGGCGTTGAGGGCCACCACCGTCTCGAAGATCTCGGCATCAATGGGTTTCCCCAGACGATCCGTGACGGCGGCAAAAGAGGCCACCAGGGCTTGCCAGTGTGTGTTCATCGGTGGCCTCCCTGTTCAGCCTGCTGTGGGGTCTGCCCCCAGACGGTCAGCAGGAACCACAGGGCACAGAAGTCCTCCTGTTGCATCTCGGCCACCGCCTGCTGGTACAGGGTCGTCAGCCAGACCCAGGACCTTGCTGGCAGGACCGGGCCGGGCGGCGTTGACCTGGAGCAGGTCCTGCCCGATGGCGCAACGGGCATCATGCTCACGAAGCGGCATGGCATGCACCTCCGTCTGGCTGGGCCGGCTCTTCAGCACGCCGGCGCTGGACGCGGGAAAGACCCCAGGGAGTGGCTGGCGGGGGCCCCTGCCGCCAGCGGGCCAGCAGCCGCTCAAAGGCCGCCTGCGCCTCGGTGGGGCATTGCTGCCAGGGGACGGCAGCCAGCAGGGCCTGCGTGGAACGGGGCACCTCCAGGGCGAAGCGAGCCCGGTGGAGCCGTTGAGCAATCCGTCCGGGGCTGACGCCCAGCGCGGTCGCAATCGCGCCGACCCGCCAGCCCTGCTGGCGCAGCAGCAACACGAGCCAGTCGGTCGGACGGAGCCGCGCCAGCCGGCGCTGCTGATCAGCCGTGAGCCTGGGGGCCGGCACCGACGCCGACCCCGACGCCGGCAGCGGGTGGGAGCTGGCAGAAGCGGTCATGGGGCACCTCCTGCGCCTGCCGAGGGCGGCGAGGACCCGGCAGGCGTTTCCGGTGGCATAACCCGCAGACCGAAAGGGGCCAGCAGGGCCTGCCAGGCCTGCGCCGGAGGCAGGTGGTCGAGCTGAATGAGGGCCTGTTCGATGGCTTGCCAGGCTTCGAGCAGCAGCTCGCAGCTCATGGCGCCGGCTTCGGCGGTACCACCCTCCTCGGGGAGATGTACCGCTAGCACCTGATTCATGACACCGAGAATCTCCTTTCTTCCAGCATGCGATCTAGAGAGACGTGAGTCGCACAGGGAGCAAGCGGATCGCTTGCCGCGTGTTCGTCAATTCAGCCCCTCGCGTCGGGGCTGGAAGCGCACCACCCGCCCCAGGCGCCGAAGGAGTGGGGGACCCTGGCGCAACTGCGCCAGGGTCTGGTCCGAGAGCGAGGCGCGGGGCCGCCGCAGGAAGCGGCGCAGAAAGCCTTCCACCAGCCCCAGCAGCAGGGAGGCCCGTCTCCATTCCGAGCGGGGGAGCAGCGGCAGCGGGGCCGTCCCCGCCAGCAGGCGCCCTCGCGCACGGTGCCGAGGGTGGTTCATGGCTTGCGCCCCCAGGCAGCGTAGACCTCGTAGGTCACCTGGCCCTCTTCCCACTCGCGTGCCAGGCCCTCCAAGATCTCGTGAAAGCGAGCCACGGGCACGCCCAGCCCTTCAACCGGCGCTTCGAGGGTCCGAGCCGCCGCCAGCAGGTCCTGAGCCAGGAGCTGGCCCAGCCGTCCTCCCCAGCGGCCCACCGGCAGCCAGAGCGTGCGCTGCTCGACCTGGACAGCACCGGCCTCGCGTAGCCAGCGGCCCAGCAGGAAGAGTTGGCTGGCATCCATGCCCCGGGCGGCGCTCAACTGCTGCCACCACGCCACCACCTGCTGTAAGCATGGCCCCTGGGGCCAGAGGCCCAGCCCCAGTTCGACCAGCTCGATCCAGCCACCGCGGCGGGTGACCCGCAGCAGCTCTCGCAGCACGGCAGGCCACTGCTGCAGGGGAATGCCCGCAACCAAGAGGCGCTGATGGACATAGCCGAAGGACTGGTTGGGGAAGGGCAGCCCCTGCAGCAGGTCCCCTTGCACGAAGTGCACGCTGGGGGGCAGAGGTTGCGAGGAGCGAGGCGGCTCGCGATCGAAGGCGGTGACCTGGCAGCGGGGGAAGGCCTCGGCGACCTCCATCGCCCAGCGGCCTGTGCCGGTGCCCACATCCAGCACCGGCACCCCCTCGCACAGCAGCTTAGCGACAGGGGCGAGCACATTCCCGCGGCATACTTGGCGCAGCACATAGTGTTGATAGTCCAGGCGGTTGAGTTCTTCTTGATCTTTGGGAAGGAGATAGGGAATGTCCTCTACTCGTCTCCGTCCGGCGGCATCGACAGACACGGTGGCCATTCCCGTTGCAGGGGAAGCTGACGGCAGGTCGGCTTCTGATCGGCGAGTGCGCCACCAGGGCATGAGTCTCACCTCCCTGCAGGGGCTGTTTGCACTCGTGCACTGCCAGAGGGAGCCATCGCCGGCGCAGGCAGGCAGGAAGGTCGGGCAGCAACAGACTGGACGACCCGAGGCTGTCCCGGCTCGTCAGGGACGAAGAACACGGGTTGCACGGCGGTTGCCATCATGATCCTCCTTTCTCTTGTCTCAATCGATAGCGCCGCTGCCGCTGTGGTCCCGGCAGGGACGGGAGACGAGGCGGCGCGGGCCTGTGCGCGGCGGCGCTTGCGGAAGAGATGATGCCAGAACCCCATGTTAGCGCTCCTTTCCTCGGGGTGAATATATCATGTCATCAGGCTGAGTAGATGACAGGTCGTACTGGCCAGGGCTGATGGCAGAAGGGTGCGCCTGGACCCGCTCAGGGGGAGGAAGCCCAGCGCTCTGGGCCTGCCGCTGCCCACAGCGCGGACAGGGGGGCTGCGGTGCGAGAGAACCCGTCAGCGGTTGGACGGCAGTTGCCATCAGATGTTGCTCCTCCCTCTTGTCTGGCCATAAGCATCGCTGATGCGACCTGGCCTACGTTGTTTGACTGACTGTTCTGCCAAGATGCTGCTCTTCTTATCCGTCCGGTAGTGTAGCACACTGACCAGTACCGTCTCTTGGGAGTGGCACGCTGCTGTAATGTTGTGATATTACAGAGGGAGATGGCGTTGAAGAACGTCGGCAATGGTTCGTTGTACGCTGGTGAAAATACTATTCGTAGTGTCGTTGTTCGACCGCGGAAGGAGATTGCCACATGACCCAGTTCATGTGGGGGGAAAATGGAGAGTTCGGCCCGTTTAGTGCTGGCAAAGACGGCTATCCGAATAGCGGCGAAGTTGTACGATTTTACCGAGTGAAGAAAGGCATCAGTGCGTCGGAATTTGGAGAGCTCTACGCGAAAGCTCTCGCGGCGAAGCTCAAAGAACTCTACGGAAGAGAGTTCGAGGTGAAGCCGAAATCGCGGATCTGGGTGCTAACGATGGAGCGAACAAACAACGTCCCCACCGACATCACTCGTCGACGAGTGATCGCGGAGCTACTGGGTATCCCCGCCGTTCTCCTTGGACTCAGCGAGGGTTTAGCTGCGAAGCCAGTAGCTGTGAACGAATTGGCCTCGCCGAGGGCGCCAAGACGTGAAACGTTGCTCAAGGGAACCGTCGCGGAGTATCAGCGGACACTGGAAGTTTACTTTAATGGGTACTACACGAGGCATGGCTATGCAGACCTGGAGCAGCTGAACTTTTCTATCCAGCAGCTCATAGACATAGCAAGGCAGCTACCGGAGCAGGCCAAGATGCCAGTGATTGCCTTGCTATCGAGGTACTACCAGTTCGGTGTGATGGTCACGAGAGAGCAGTGCCAGTATGAGCAGGCAAGGAAATACGCCGATCAGGCCATTATCTGCGCACAAGCAGCTCATGGAATGAAACCGAGCAGCGATCTCCTCGCTATCGCGCTCTACCGGCGTGGGATTGCCGAATTCGAGCAGGCTATCACCAGCCCAGAGGCTCCCAGAGAGCGCATCTCCACTGCACAAAGCCTCATAGAGGGTGCGTTAACACACGCCCGGACGGCAACACCTGCGGTTCGGGGGCTTGTCGCACTAGAATACGCGCTCGTCAGCGCCCACACGGCTCAGACAGAATGCGACCGAAAACAGGTACACTCCTTGCTGGAGAGCAGCCACCGGGATATCTCTCTGGGTGTCAACCAAGACAATGAGTTCACAAAGTGTTCACTGGACTGGTACTACCTGACGAGCGCCGAGGCGCTGATCGCGATAGGAGATCACGCAGAAGCGCTGGGGCAGCTAGAGCTAGCCGAAGAGATGACACCGCTTACCCTCCCTCGCCGGTTCGCCTACATGGATGCCTTACGAGCTCAGGCCCACCTTGCTCTGGGAGAGCCCATCGAAGCGGCACTGGCGGCGAAGGATGCGCTGCTGGCATCACGGCCCTTAAAGTCTGAGTTTAACATCGCCAGAGTAGCCTTAGTATATCGGCAGCTCCGCCAAAGGTACCGGCGTTCCAGAGAAATTACAGCGCTTGGTCAAGAGTTGCTGGGGTCCCATCCACAGCTTGTGACAGTTTAACGAATGGCGGCTCCGAAGACAGCTCCGGAGCTGCCTCCGATTCTCCCCCCTTGGAGGCAGAGTCCTCTCTGCACGCTCTGTCCCAAAGCATAATCAAGAGCCGTGTTCTTTTGGGCTAGCTACGGCTTATGCGTAGAGGGCGTCAAACGCATGCCAGAGATCCGTGCGCAGTAACTGCCCTGTGGTGCCGGCCCAGCGGCCCACGGGCACGGGGATGTCCAGGCTGGTCACGTCGACGCAGCCAGCCTGCTGGAGCAGCTCCCCGAGCCGACGCAGGATCTCTGCCTCGAAGGGGAATGGCCCAGCGCCTGCTGACGAGGGGGAGGCGAAGCGCGCTGGGCCTGCCGCTGCCCACAACGCGGACAGGGCGGCTGCGGTGCAAGAGAACCCGTCAGCGGTTGTATGGCCGTTGCCATCAGATGCTGCTCCTCCCTCCCCTTGCCCTCGCTCCTGCTAAGGAGTCGATCGCTGAGCTTCTAGAGGACGACTCCGTCGCGCCCTCCTCTCCCTCCTGCTGTTTCCAGCATAGATCGTTGTTCCTCTCCTGCAAAGGAAGATCGGAGAGAGAGGAATCGTATCTTCCTGTAAAAACTTCTTGTATAACTTCTGCTCACGTTCCCTGGGGTATCCGCCTTGATTCCCTGGAGGTGGGTCTCCCTCCCAAAGCAGGGCGGAAGAACAACTTCCGCTCTCGTGCTTGCCAGGGAGCCGATCGTCTTCTATACTGGAGAAGGCAGGGGCGGGGAAAGAGAGAGGGAGGGAGGGAGGGAGAGCCCGTCAGCCGTGTGCATGTGAAGGAAGGGAGATGAGAGGCGATGCAGCAGGCAGCAGAGGGAGCAGCGCGGGAGGAGCGCGCGCGCGCTGCTTCCTGTCCGTGGTGGGTCCAGCAGGGCTATCCTCCTTTTGAGGAAGATGAGGCTGGCTGGCCCCACGCTGGTCAGGTGGTACGATACTTTCGTCAGCGCAAGCGGCGGCCTGACGGCAAGTGTTGGACACAGGCCGATCTGGCGCGGGCGCTGGGCATTTCAGAAAGGGCAGTACGAAACATGGAAGAACGCAAAGAAGGGCTCGACAGTATCAGCCGTCGGCGCTTTTTGGCGGAAACGCTGGCGATCCCGCCGGTGCTGCTTGGGCTGGCAGAGATGCCCGGTTCAGGCGGGGTCAGCGCCGCCTTGCGAGAACAAGTGGGGCCTGCTGTGATCACGCGCAGAGCCGTTGATCCAGAAGCCGCAGCGCAGCGACTGGAGGCCCTGTATCACACGCACTGGCGGCAAACAGCGGTGGCCCGGTTAGCCGAGGCGAAGCAGATGATGAGCATGCTCTATGAGGCGCTCCCCTGGGCCCGGTCTGATCAGCCGAAACTGGCCTCACTCCTCGCACAATATCACTTGCTGAGCGGGGAGGTCCTGCGAGATCAGCAGTGCTTTCAGGAGGCAGAAGAGCACTTTGCGAAAGCTGTGAGATGGGCTCAGCATCTGGATGATGTGGCCCTGCTCGGAGTAGCGCTCGAACGGCGCATCACGAATTGGTATGATGCACATGATCTCCGCGGAAGCCGTGATGCAGAGGAAGCTCGGTCCTTGCTGAGACGGCTTCCTCCTCTGGTACAAGCCGGCCTCCTGATCCGTCTCGGCGTGTTTGAGGCATGGGTTGCAGCCCAGCAAGGGAAAGTAGCCTGGTCTTCGGTGGCGCGTTGCTTTGACCAGGCCATGACGCTCTTATCCCACGGTTCCTTAGAACCTGTGTACCATTTGCGTGTTGACCTGACACGGTGTCTGGTGGACCGCGGGGCTGCACTGATCGGTATGGGATGGAATAAAGAGGCGCTGGCGGTGCTGCCTGCGGAAAGCCCAACAGAGGAAACCGGGCCTCGTCGCCAGCACGCTTATGCGGCCATCCTGATGGCCCAGGCCTATGCCAACCTGGGCCAGTATGAAATGAGCGTGATGCTGGCTCAGGAGGCGATCCCTGCTGTCCAGCAGCTCCAGAGTGCCGTCAATTTGGCCCGGTTGAAGTGCCTCACTGACCAGTTGGCGGCTTCGCCATTTGGGAGTGCGCCCGAGGTGGCACGGCTGCGCGCGCTGCTGGCGGGTCCCAGGCGGGGGAAGCCTGGCCCCCAGTCAGTTTGAAGAAGAGGATGCAGGAAGCCAGCAACGAAAGCAAGGCCCAGGCATCGCTTCAGCTTCTCCACTGCTGGCCGCCAGGCCCCGGAGAGCGGCAGCGGCGCGGTGGGTGCGGGCCGCTCCCGGGAGCGGGGGCCGGTAGCCGCTTGCTTGCTCCTTGCTGGGCGAGACGGGGCCACTTCTGTGTGTCGGAGATGCCTCCATTACAACATCACCATGCCCCTATTCAAAGCCCGTCAGCCGTGTGCATGTGAAGGAAGGGAGATGAGAGGCGATGCAGCAGGCAGCAGAGGGAGCAGCGCGGGAGGAGCGCGCGCGCGCTGCTTCCTGTCCGTGGTGGGTCCAGCAGGGCTATCCTCCTTTTGAGGAAGATGAGGCTGGCTGGCCCCACGCTGGTCAGGTGGTACGATACTTTCGTCAGCGCAAGCGGCGGCCTGACGGCAAGTGTTGGACACAGGCCGATCTGGCGCGGGCGCTGGGCATTTCAGAAAGGGCAGTACGAAACATGGAAGAACGCAAAGAAGGGCTCGACAGTATCAGCCGTCGGCGCTTTTTGGCGGAAACGCTGGCGATCCCGCCGGTGCTGCTTGGGCTGGCAGAGATGCCCGGTTCAGGCGGGGTCAGCGCCGCCTTGCGAGAACAAGTGGGGCCTGCTGTGATCACGCGCAGAGCCGTTGATCCAGAAGCCGCAGCGCAGCGACTGGAGGCTTTGTGGGACAGGCATTATACAGGTGATGCCTCTGCTGGGTGGTCAGAGATCCAAAGCATGATCAGCGCGCTCTACGAAGCGATTCCCTTTGCGCGGGCGCGGACTGATCGATCTCTCATCCGGCTGCTGGCAGGATATCATCTGCTCGGCGGTTACTTGGCTCGTGATCAACTGTTCATAGATCATTCTCTAGAACACCTGCACCGAGCTGCCCATTGGGCTGATGTGTTGCAAGATCCTGTTCTTCTTGGAGAGGCCTGCTATCGACAGGAGATTACCTTGCTTGATGCTGGTCGCTATGACGCGGCACTTGAACTGGCCGAGTCGCTTCAGGAACAGGGAGTGCTCACAAAACTGCCCGGGGAGCTTCGGCAAGCTCTGCTCCTCCAACAATGCCTGATCACTGCGTATGCGCACCGGCAGCAAAGGTTCCCTGCTGCAGCAGACAGAGGCCTGATCCGTGAGCTTGATCGTCTGGTGATCCAAGGGGAAGAACGCGCGATCTTGACAGATCCCTTCCACTTGCGGCTTGATCGGGGGCGACGAGAACAGATCCGGGCCGAGGCCCTTCTTGTGATCGGATGGCCGCGCGAAGCGCTGAGAGCGCTTCCTGCCACCCGCAAGGACGGGATGCCTCGCAGGACAGCGTACTCGGACCTGCTGGAAGCCCGGGCCTACGCCGACCTGAGCCAGTATGAGATGAGCGCGGAGCTAGCGCAGGAGGCAGTGAAGCAGATGGAGCAGCTTCATAGTCGCCTCAATCTTGCCAAGATTCGCCAGCTTGTAGATCAGTTGGCGGCTTCGCCATTTGGGAGTGCGCCCGAGGTGGCACGGCTGCGCGCGCTGCTGGCGGGTCCCAGGCGGGGGAAGCCTGGCCCCCAGTCAGTTTGAAGAAGAGGATGCAGGAAGCCAGCAACGCCGACGATGAGCGCGTGCGGGAAGAGCGCCTGCATGTCGAACGCCCAGATGCCGGTGCCGGTCCCCACATCCAGGATGGTGCGGGTCCCTGGGGCAAGCGGGGCCAGGTAATGGTTGCTCAGGGTCCTCGCCAACGCGTGATGCTGGTAGTTGAGTCGCTGGTCTTCCAGCGGGTCCTTGGGCAAGAGATAGGGCACGTCTTCCAGAGAGCGGCGTTGGGGAGCCGGGTGCGCTCTGCCAGCTTCGGGGGAGGTGTCGGGGGCGGCTGGCGTCGGCGAAGCAGGCGCCAAGCGCGCGCGGTGGCGACCAAACAACGTGCGTACAAGGGCCCCCTCAGTGCTCCTTTCTTTCTCCCCTCCTCATCCTGTCATACAGCTGAGCATGCTCATGAGGATCAGCACCAGAACCGGAACCAGGATGAGAAGCATGCGCCTTCGAAGGGTCTCGGGTGACCCCCGAGAGGCAGAGAATCCGTCGCCGGCTGGCGAGCAGCGGCAAAGCGAGGTCTGTCTGCACTCCCCGGCAGGGCAGGCAAGGAGACAGGGGCGACGCCTGCCAGCCGGTCCCTGTCGGTCCAATCACCATCCGAAGGCACTGGTTCTACTGCTGTCCTTTCAGCGCAAGAGCTCCTGAACCCTTTCCTCTCTCTGCACGTTGCTCCCTGGCCACTTCCCCACTGGTTTGCTCCTGGGAACGTCCTGATAGGGAACGCACGCGAGGCAGATGTGGATCGAAAGGACTGGACGGGCGGGGCAGGGAACGGTTATACTGAAGAGGAAGCATCGACTCGGTCCAGAGGAGGAGATGCTCGTGGACTGGAGTGGATACCAGGCAGAGCAGTTACTCATCTGGCCCTGGATGGCCTCTCCCAGATGGTGCAGCGTGTCTGCCCACTGGGGGAGCGGGGTAGCGCGAGGCCAGGGAATTGTTTGCTGCAGGGCAGGGAGTGGCTGCGTGGTTCAGAAGGGAAGGAGAGCCAATGGCGCCTGATCTGGCTGATCAGCTGGCAGTGTTCGCCATTCACACCCCAGAAGGGGGCATCCTCCTGGATCTGCGCCGGGGACGTTATCTGGGACTCACGCCTCGCGGCTGGCAGCTCTGGGAAGCCCTCCAGGCTGGCGCGGGAGACCAGGAACTGGTCGCCGTGCTCCGGCGGCAAGGGATGACGGAGGAAGCTGCCAGAGCAGAGGTCCGCCGATTTCTCCAGCGAGTGGCCAGTCATGGTCTGATCGAGGCGGAGCCATCGCGTTCCTGGCGGCGGGCCCGCTCTCGCCTGCTCTGGGTGCTGCGCTTTGGTGCGCTGCTCGGGGATCCGCTGGACGCCTGGCTGACCCTGTGGGGCATCCGAAGGGCGCTCTGTCGTGCGGATGGCTTGCTGCTCGTCGTCGCCGAGGGACAGGCCTTGCCAGGAGCCGCTTCAGACCAGCTGAGGGGAGCCGCTCGCCCGCGGATCAGCCGTCTGTGTCGCTGGATGCGGTGGGCCAGCCTGATGCAGAGGCGCCCGCCCACCTGCCTGGAGCAAAGCCTTGCACTCTGGTGGGTGCTCCGCAAGCGAGGGATCGCTGCCCACGTCGTGCTGGGTGTCTCGACGGCTCCCTTCACGGCCCATGCCTGGGTGGAGGGGCCTGATGGTCCCCTCTTCTGGAAGGCGGGGCTCGGATGGCTGGCTCACCGGGCCATGCTTGGCGCGCTGCAGCCGATCTTTCACAGTGGACGGGACCAGCTGCAGTCGAGGAAGGAGGAGGGCCTCTGAGTGGATTCTGTCTCTGGGTGTCTCTGGCGCCGGATCTTCCCCAGGTGGAGACCCCCATTGAACCCACCCGCTGGCTGCAGATTGGGAGCCTGGTGCGCCAGCGCGGAGATCAGCTCTTCTCGTGGCAGTGCCAGGGCTGCTGGTGCTGGCAGGCGCTTGAACAAGAAGCCTGCCCGCGATCCTGGGAGTCCTGTACCTCGCCCTGGGTCGCGGCCGACGGTCGTCTGTATTACCGCCCCGCCCTACTGGAGGCGCTCCGGCCCCACGGGGCTGTTCCCGCGACGCTCTCAGATCTGGAATGCCTGGCACAGAGTTACCGCTGCTGGGGACTGGAGTGCCTTCGCCGACTCGAGGGGGATTATGCCTGTGTGTGGTGGGATGAAGCACGCCGGCGAGGGCTGGCAGCACGCAGCCCGTTTGGGTTGCGCCCGCTCTTCTATCAGGTCTGTGGGCAAGCGCTCATCCTGGCCTCTGATCCGGCCTGGCTCTTTCTCGCCACCAATGGCCCCCGTGATCTTGATGCTGACTGGGTCTGCTGGTATCTGGCGACCGGGCACTTTCGCAGCGCCTCGCCCTGGCGAACGGTGCACGAGGTTCCCCCAGGGGGCTGGATTTGCTGGCAGGAGGGCCAGCTCCAGACCGGCCTCTTCTGGTCTCCTCGCCCGGCGCGATCCACCCCACCGCGCACTCTGGAGGAAGCCGGGAGGCAGGTGCTCCCGGTCCTGCGGGAGGCAGTACGCCAGCGGGTCGAGGGACAGCAGACGGTGCTGGTGGATCTGAGCGGTGGGCTGGATTCCTCCAGCTGTGCGGCGCTGGCCACAGAGGAGCTGTCTCCGGCCCGTGTGATGGGCGTCCATTTTTCCTGTCAGCGTGTGCCCGAGGCCGATGAACGTGCCTTTGCCAGACGGGTGGCGCGGGAGCTGGGCCTCCCGCTGCGCATCTGGACCGAGGAGGAGGCGCCTCTCCTGCAGGAAGCCAGCCAGTTTGCCCGGCTGGCCCCGGTGCCCTTGACGGCGGTGCTCTTTTTCGGCAGCTGGTATCGGTGTCTGGGCCAGCTGGCACGGAGCCGACGGGTTCGGATGTACCTGCGTGGGACTTTTGGGGATGCGCTCTGGGACCCGGCGTGGAGGACCATCCTGCGAGCATGCTGGCAAGAGCACGCCTTTGGGATCGTGTGGCAGAATCTGTGGCTCTGGCATCGGCAGGGTATGTCATGGGGCCAGATCGTGCTGACCCGCGGCTCTCCGCTCTGGCGGTCCACGGAGTCCCCCTGGCATCGACGTCCCCTGGCTCCCTGGCTGCGACCAGGGGTGTGGCAGCGAGTGCTGGAGGTGGAGGAGGCGGAGCGCCAGCGTTGGCGACAGCGGGGGCCAGTCCAGGTGTGGGAATGGCTTCGCGGGATCGACCGGTTTGCCGAGACCGCAGCGTTAGCAGCAGCCCGTCCGCTGGTGGAGGCCGGGCTCACGAGCACCGATCCCTACACCGATCCGCGGGTGCTTGAGCAGGTGCTGGCGATCCCGCTGGCGCTGCTGGTTCCCCACGGCTTGCCTCCCAAGGGACTGCTCCGGGAGGCGATGCGAGGACACGTGCCCGAGCCAGTTCGCTTGCGAGCGACCAAAGGGCGGATCGCTCGGGCTATCTTTCGCGCGCTGTGGGAGCGGCGAGCCTGGCTGCAAGACGAGCTGCGTGCAGGATTAGCGGAGCTGGCTCCCTATGTGGATGGTGACAGCTTGCGAGCGCACCTGGACCGGCTCCCGTTCGTGACGGTGGCTCAACCGCTCGTGCTGAGCAGCCTGGCGCTCGCACTCTGGGTGCGACAGGGGGGAGGAGCAGGAAGGGGGCAAGAACCTGTGACGGGGCTGCCAGCAGCTCCCGTGGTGCTTCGCGGTCGGGGCAGGCAGGCGGAAGCGGGCAGTTCTGGACAGCTCATCCAGTGGATGGAGTGAAGAGCACATGATTGCTCCAAAGGAGGATCTGATGAGATTTCTGTGGCTTCAACCGGCTCCCTTTCCCCCACCTAAGCAAGGGGGGGAAGGAGGAGCAGCAGCATTGGCGGCAGACCCGCTGCTGGTCGAGATTGGATCGGTGGTGCAGCTCACGCGCGGCAAGGGTGACGATGACTATGATGCCCCAGCTGCGGGCTACTTCGATGTACCGGACCAGCCTCCAGAGCCAGACGGGGATGATGAAGGGGAGGAGCGACCGGCCCCAGACGAGGAGGACGAGGACGATGACTGAAGGAGTCATTGCAGACCAGGATCAACCTGGGAGGGCGTTCCATGACTGAGCGATATGTGCTGCAGTTTCGTGACGTCTCGGAAGCCGAACTGCTCAGCGAGGCGGAGGCGCTCGATCCGACACCCTACCGCCCGTTTCTGGCTCCCTGGGAGCATGAAAGTCCCTACCGGGCCTTCGAGGTGGTCCGGGCCAGACTCACGCGGGTGATCAGAGGGAGTGCCGGCCAGCCGCTCAACCGCAAGCCCTTCGTGATCGAGACACCGCGCGGGCAGGCGCTGCTGTGGCGGGCGATCCCCGGCAAGGTGGAAGTCGTGCTCTGTCAACAGCAGTCCGGGGGGCAATGGGTCTTGCAAGCGGATCAGGTGGTGACCCTGTCAGAAGAGGAATGGCGTCACTGCCAGATTCGGCTGGACCGGATCGTCGTGAACCCGCCTTCTTGGCTCTAGATCGGGAAGGAGGAGGAGCAGGGATGAGGGCCAGGCCTGACTGGCTCTGACGGAATCCGGTCAACAACCCCTGGCTTGAAGCCAGGGGCTTGCCCGTAGCCTCGGCCTCGTCGGCCCGGGCTGCAGGGCCGCTTCGACGGCTGCCCACCGCCCCGCAGGAACGGAGCATCCAGCTGCAGTGTGCGCAGCAGACGCCTGGAGCGGGGAACAGAGTGGACCGGACCGGTCCGGTCTGCCAGTGGCGCTCAGCTCAACTGCTTTCAAGGGGTGCTTTCCCGGTGGGTGGCTTCGCAGGTGACCGTCATCGGCGCTCGCCTGTTTGCCGTCGCCATGACTGCGCCCGAGGATTCCCCAGCCCGGCTCGATTTCCGGCTCGACTCTGGAGCCTTGCGTTACCAAGTCCATCAGCTGCCTGCTGCGCAAGAAGCGGCCTGTCTGGCCCTTGTTGGGACGCTCCGGCTCCAGTGTGCCGCCATCGATCTGGTGCTGACCCCCGAGGGTGAGGATGTGTTTCTAGAACTGAACCCCAACGGCCAGTGGGGCTGGCTGGAAGACGCCACGGGCCTGCCCCTGGCGGCCTCGCTGGCCGCCTTGCTGGCAGGCCAGGCCGAGCGGTGCCCCTGGCCAGGCCAGCCGCCAGCGCCGGCTCAGAACCAGGAGGAACCTCGATGACCGAGACGACCGGAGCCGCCGGCTGGCGCTCCTGGGCTGAGCGGCTGGCAGCGGCAGTCCAGGCGCAGCCCTTCCCAGTAGCCCCAGCGGTGCTGGAAGCGCTGAGGCAGGTTCCCCGTCATCGGCTGGTGCCCCTGCTCTGGGACCATGAAGCGGGCAGCCGGATCTGGCAGCCAGTACGACCAGCGGAGGGAGACGAGCGCGCCTGGTATGAACGGGTCTATCAAGATCGACCGCTGGTGACGCGCGTCGACGCCCAGGGGCGGACGCTCTCGTCCAGCTCGCAGCCCTCGCTGGTGGCGCGCATGCTGACGGAGCTGGCGGTGGAGCCGGGCCAGCGCGTGCTGGAGATTGGCACGGGTTCGGGCTATCAAACGGCCCTGCTGTGCCGGCTGACAGGAGCAGCCCACCTGGTGACCAGCCTGGAGATCGAGCCGGAGACCCTGCGGCAGACCGCCTCGGCGCTGCAGGCGCTCGGGCTGGAACCGCACCTGCGGCAGGCCGATGGACGGGCCGGCTGTCCAGCGCATGCCCCCTATGACCGCATCATCGTGACCGCCAGCAGCGAGGGCGTGTCTCGGGCCTGGCTCGAGCAGCTGGCCCCTGGGGGAAGGCTGGTCGCCGTGCTGCAGCCAGGGCAGGCGCCGCTGGGCGGCGTGCTGGTCGCCCAGCGGGAGCAGGGAGGCCTCCGGCTGCAGGGGAGGCTGCGTTTTCCCGCAGCTTTCATGCCGTTGCGCCGGGAGTCGGGCTACGCAGACTGCTCGCCGCGCCCGGCTGGGAAGGGCTGGCCACGCTGGGCACAGTTTCAGGGGGAGCTGGAGTGGCCGGTCACGCCCCAGGAACTGCAGCAGGACCCGTGGCGACTGTTCTGGTTGTATGCGCGGCTGCCAGGCGTGCAGTGCTGGCAGGAGCAGCGGCAGGGACGCCGCTGGCTGGTCTGGTGGCTGGCGGAGCAGCCGCGGGGGCTGGTCTGTGGGAGCCGGGCGGGCGCGGGCAGCGATCAGGAGGCGGCAGTCGAGATCGAGTTGCGAGGGGTGCCGGAGGAGGCGGCGGCGACCTGGCAGCGGCTGCAGGAAGCCTGGGCGCTGTGGCGACGGTGGCAGCCGGGGCTGGAGCAGTATCGGCTGGAGGCAGATGCGCGGGGGCAGCGCCTGTGGGCCGAGACCGCAGGCGGCTGGCTGATCGCCCGGGCGACCTCCTGGGCGGAAGAGGAAAAGAAGGCCGGGCAGGCAACGCCGGTGCGCCTGAGTGGCATTTGAGGCACCGAGAGTGGTGGACAGGTCCAGATCGAGATTGGGCGCTCGGCTCCCGATGGTGGTGAGCGAGAAAGGAGGCCCATCGGTAGGCAGCAGTCGAAGGCGCCGCTGCTGGAGATACGCGGGCTAAGCGTGCGCTTGAACGGCGGACGGCGGCATTGGTATCGAATGGCGGCGGTGTAGAATGTCGGGCTGACTCTGGACCGGGTGCGTTGGGCCTTGTAGGCCAATTGGGACGAGCTGTATGCCAGCAGTGAGGAGGTAGATGTTCAGGAGCCGCTGTTCTTTCTGCTCTGTCTGGCGTCAGAGCGACCCTATCATCCGAGGCCACAGGCTGCTAGCTGGCTCCATCTGCATCTCGGGCATGAGCGCCGCCATCTCCTCCACGCCGCTCTGGAAGGGGTAGCCTTTGGAAGGCGTCTGGCCCTGGAGGCGCTCTCTGAGAGAAAGGAAGGTGACCAGCTTCTCGCCGCCGATGGAGGGAGCTTGCACTCTAGCTGGCAGCAGATGCTGGCGGATATCCTGAGACGGGAACTTTGGACTGTCGCTGAGAAGGACACGGCGGTGCGAGGGGCTGCACTCCTGGTCGGACTCGCTGCAGGTGATTGAAAGGATGCCACTGCGCTGGAAGCGCAGCGCCCACCGGTTCTGTCTGTGGCGGCTCCTGGTGCTCGTCGAGCTGTCTATCAAGAGCGCTACCAGCGCTCTCGCGAGCTGTTGCTCTCACCCACGGCTGCCCTGCAGGAGGAGCGCGAGGCAGGCGGTACAAGGCTCCGTGAAAGCGAGGGAAGGGTTGGCCAGTTGGAGCCAGGGTGATTTCGCGCTGGCGAGCAGATAACCAGGCAACCTGCCCACTCAGTACTATGCTCATCTCAAGTTGCCTCGCGGCTGTCCACCAGGAGCCACTCGGGCTGAGGACATCCCCAGCGCAAACGTCGCAGGAAGCGGCGTATGGAGAAAGAGGCCATAGCCGTATGAAATAGATCTGCTGTGTGACTCAGCCATCGGCGACCACAGGGTCAGTGAGCAGACAATCGAGAAAAGGCCCCAAGAGGTCGGCATGGTTGAGCTGATAGCAGCACTTCTTGCCAGAAGGGGCCGGGCTTGAGGGGGTGCTGACCGCTGGGCCTTCCTCCTCGGGCAGCTCTGAGGCTAGCTCAAGCATGCATCTGGCTCCGGGAGGCCAATGCTGGGGTGCGCTCCTGCAAAATCGATCAAGCAGCCGTTGGCGGTGAATCAGGCCGCTGATGATGACAACCCCGCGTCGCTTTAACAGTCTGGCTGTGATCAAGGCACCTTGTGCATAGGGAAAGGCGCCGTCGGAGATGATGAGCAAGACCTTGCGGTGCTGCTGATAGCATGGCTCAAGGAAACGACGGGCTGCCCAGTCCAACGCCTCCTGAAAAGGAGTAGCGCCGAAGAGGACGCCTGCGGTGCAGAGTTGCTCTTCAAACTCAGCAGGAACCAAGGTGCTCAGACTCTTAAGCGGACGGATGACCTCGCGGCTGCTAGCCAGCCGAATCCAACGCTGAAGGTTGTTCCTGGCCTCGCACTGGAACTGACGAAGGAAGAGCGACAGAACGGTCTCCTCAATGAGCGGTCGCAAGATATCCCAACCATGTTTCTGGAGAAAGCGCCTAGTCAGGCTCTCAACAGTGCGTCGATCGAGGCGAGCCGAGATCAGACGCCGCTGGGCCATCAGCTTGCCAAGCAACAGCGTCAGAACCATTGTCACGTGCTGCTCGACCTCTCTTTGGAGGTCGGCATAGATGCGCCTGGCCAGGGTCAGAGCCTGTTCCTCATCCAAATCATCAACGATCTCTTCCAGAGTGAAGCCCAGGACGAAGGATTGCAGTGCTGTGACAACATATGTCTTGGCGAAACGTTCCAGGTGCCTTTCAATAATGTGGACATAGTGATCCCGATAACGCTTGAAATGTCTGTTGGCCTGGTTGAAGACCGAATCTGCGTATTCCCTGGCAGCGTGGCGTGAGATCTCGCGAATCCTGACGGCTCGCTGTTCTAGCTGCTCCTGGAACAAAGCTGCGAGTCGAGGGAAGCAATCGAGACGGGCGAAGCGGGCCAACAAGCTGCGCTGAAGGCGGCGTGTGGCTGACTCGTGCAGGGCCTGTTCAATGTAGTCCACCAGTTCACCAAAGGCATTGGCCACAATGGCCGTCTGCTCGAAGACCGTGCCGGCGCACTGTTGCCATTTCCGATGGAGGAGCTGCTGGAAGCGCTCCAGATCAGCTTGGCGCGGCACGATCTCACTCAATGCCAGCAGATCGCAGACCAAATCGAGCAGGCCCATACTGGCACAGGGCTGCTCCTGCTGGGGCGGGTTGGCCTCCTCTGTCTCCAGGTCGTAAATGGGAGTGACGTGGCATCGGAAGCCGAACCCCAGACAGAAGACGTCGATCGCTGGTAAGCTGTCCTGCTGCCCATGGTGGCGAAAAGACTCCACGGCCCTGTTGAGGGCCTGCAGCAGGACCCTGGCGCGCGGCAGAGGCCGGCCATCAGTACTATGCCACTGCTGGCGCATTGAGGCGGAGACATCAACCAGGATGCCTAGCAGCAAAGGAGGGCGAGCACTCGCACGTGGCGAAGAAGTCAAAGGTGTGGCGTCCGTCGTGGACATCGTTAACTCACCATCCTTTGGGAAAGGCCCTGGCGGCCTCCGAATCTTCTAACAGGCTCAAAACGACACGCACAAATTCTTTGAGCACCGTTGTATGATTCACCTGAACAAAGAGACGCGCCTGCGGATAAATCGTCCAGCCGTGCCTGAGCAGGTGACGCCATACCTCTGACTGCTCGGGTAAAGAAGAAGCCAGCTCGAACATAACCGCGGCCTCTGGTCCCCAAGAGGGTGCGATAGTATTGCGAAGCTGGCGAGGGTCGCTCAGATCCTGGGGGCTGATCAGGCACGAGATAATCGTGACTCCCATCCGCTGCAGCTGTTGGGCCAGAGGTAAAGGGTCCTGCTGGGCGAATTTGCCATCGGAAATGAGCAGCAGTAAGGTCCGAGTGGGAGGAGTCGAGCGTTGTTGCAGCTCTACCTGAAACCGCCGGATCAGTTCCTCAAACAGCTCTCTGGAAGGCGTCGCCCCAAAGACCAGCTCTTTGAGGACCGTCAAATCAATGCGCCAACGCTCAGGCACATCAATGAGATCTAGCGCCTCATCTAAGGAAAGTGTTGTGTCCCCAAGTGCCTCTGCCCTGGCCAGAATCGTCGACCGTCTGGCTCTGATCAAGTCCTTGATCGCTCTGTATTCGCCAAGCTGATTGATCACCCGTTGGCTTTTGCTGAGCAGGTCACCCAGGTCGAGACTCTTCAGCAAGGCGCTCGTCTCAGCATAACCGCTAAGCTGGCGCCTCCAGCTCTGTTTTTTGGCCGCCGTGGCATCCTCGATCTCGGCCTGGGGAAGCTGTTCCCGAATGGCCCTCAGCAGGCTGAAAAGGTCACACACGGGCACCGAGCGCAAGCCAAAGCCATAGGCGAAGAGATCAATGGAGGAGTCCAGGGAGCGGGCACGGCTCTCCCGCAGGCTGTTTCTGGCTTCGACCAGCAGCTCGCGCCAGGCTAGCTCAACGCTCTGGAGGCGGTTCAGCTCCTTCTCACCTTCAGAACGGATGCTGGCTTGCATCGAGCCAGAGAGATCAAAGGCACAGCCAATGAGGTAGCGGCCAGGCCGGATATAGGGACGCTCACGTCGGGCGCTGATCTCCTGCCAGCTCTCTTCAGGCTGCTCGTCGTTTATGGGGGCCACACACTGGCCATGCTTGAGCAGGTGCGGCAGAGTTGTTTCACGTGGCCTGGTCAGAGCAATAGCAGTACAGCCCTGCTCGTAAGCTTCCTCATAGGACTTTCCTGCCCCTAATGCATCATAGAAGCCGCGGGCGAACTCGATAGCAGCCTCGTCGGAGATCTCCTGGTCCATGGCGATTGTGAAAGGGACTGAGGTCAACGTCTCTCCCTGGGCCAGGGAATGGCAGATGTTGAGTACGACACAGTCCAGGGCTGGATGCCCTTGGAAAAGTCGCGCCAGGCCAGCCGGAGGAACAAGGTGACAACCGTGGCGCTCATCTGCAAGAAAAATTCCCTCTCGTCTCCCATGACCAGCCAGGTGCACAATCTGATACGACCCTTCTATCAACGCCCGCTGTAGATCAGCTGTCGTGGCTGCCTGACGCGATACAAGCTTGATGCGCTCTCTACAGATGCTGCGCTCAATCGCTTGTCTGATCTGGCGCTCTTCTCTATCAAGTTCAAGGCGCCGTTCGGGCAGGGGATTGGCAAAGATCAGAAGAACCTTGATCTGTTTAGCACGCACCATCGCTCCCGTCCTTTCACGAATGAAAGGCTAACCAAGGCAGAACGCTGCTACTCTCTTAGAATAACACAACTAATGATAAATATCAATGTGAAAATTTGATTGATTTTTAGTAAAAAGCCAAAAGCACTGGTCGCTTCTGCCAGACGGCGAACGGTAGCAAGGCTGGTAGCATCAAGCTCAGGGGGGAGGTTGCACATCGCTTCCATCACCAGGCGAAGCACGCTGGCATTATGCTGCCCTATGGTCTCACAAGATCAGGCACCTGCAGTACTGCCTGGAAACCTGACGGCTCTCACTGTAGGCTTGTGCTCCATGAGAAGAGGCTGCCGGTCTGGGCTGGAGCTAGCACCCTCCGATAACCAGGAGTACCAAGGGCTGAATCCAGGCAAGAGGTGCCGGCTTGCTGTTTCCGGGATAGTGCCGTTCGTGAGGCTGGGTCTTTGCGGCTGGGGCCAGATGCCGGCGAGCCAGCAGAGGCCAGTATACCGTATCCTCGCTGACCGGGGTCTTGCTCGGGAGTAAAGTCCTCTCTTTCTGACCACAGGGTAGGCTCGCTCGCGACAGAGACGATGCTGTTGGGTGAAGGTGGTGGTGAGGGCATCCTCCCAAAGTGAGCAGTGGCGGACGGAGAAGCCCTCTCGGGCACAGGTGCCCCTGTCATGCTCTCGTGAATTGAGGCTGCCCTGCTCAGACAGAGACAAGCGATCTAGGCTGGACAGTCCGTGAATGCAGTGGCAGCAGTCAACACATCTTTATGCGCTCAAGGAGGGACTAGCTGCTATTGATGCGCCAACACCTGTGGACACAAGCTGTCTCCTCTTGAGGACAATTTTTGACAACTGGTGCCCTGACTCACTCAGTGACGCCTTGTGGGTAGAAGTGTGATGGGGAACCAGTCTGGCAGAGGAATCACGATGGCTCTTTGCGGATGAGAGTCATCCTGCGTGCCATCAAGGAGCAAGCAGCGCCTGGCGATCGTAGCGCAGATGCGTGATCGCCTGCAGGTGTGCTCTAGGGAGTCTAGGGAGCAGGTGAAAGCCATCAGACTCGCTGGCTCCCTGGCGCGCGGAGACGATGGCCTGTTCTCGGCTATTAAGCTACTCTGTATGCCTATCTGTCAACCTAAGCGGTCGGTCTACGAATGGTGGAGCGGCCCCTGGAAGGCAGAGGTCGATTTTGCCACTGTGGAGGTTATCCAGGATAAGGCTCGCGCTGCTAAAAGCAGCTGGGCGCTGGCGCAAGGCGTCTCTCTCCAGAGGCAGCCGCTCTCCGATCCCGAGGCCTTCCTGTCGACGCTGCAGCCACCGGTCTTCTCGGAATCACCCCAGAGTGCCTGCAGGGGCGGATGAGCGCCTGTATGCGCCTCGTCATGATTGGCGCCATGCCGGTAGGTAGGCACCCTTCCTCAGTGGAACAGTAGGCCAGGCCATCGGACTGGGGCCCACCTTAGTGGTGGGAACTGCCGGACGAGTGCTTTCCGCCCTGTGGGTGCGGTCCTTCTCCATGCGACAGACCGCTGATCACCGGCTCGCTCAGGCAGCATCGGCGCGGCTTCCAAGCGAACCACATCAACAGAGGGAATGCGTATCAGTATCAATCGACGGAGGGGGCAGCGACTTATCTGAGAGCTGACACATCTTGAAGGTACCTCTCTGTCCTGTGCTGATGTGAAAAGGCGACAGGCTCCTCCTTCCGGGGCCTACCGCCACGAGTAGGCGCTGATAGACATAGCCGCTGGTAGCGGGAGAAGACCTCGGCGAGATCGACGGCCCAGCAGCCCGTGCCGGCAATATCCGGGACGGGGCATCTACTGACGCTCACGCAGCCCGCTGCGATCCCTCCGGGACTAGCTACCTGCATGGCGGGAGCAGGAGCTCGCTCCTGCTCCCCGGACGGTGCTCTCCCACGCTCAGGGCACGCTGCTCTGTGCGTGTGCCGCCCGTCGCCTCTCCCAGCACTGGCGTAGATAGCGCGTCCAGGCGCGCATCTCTTCCTGCCCTCGCTCCAGGTAGCTGGCGCGCAGCGCCTCCGGCGGCGGATCAGCGGCATAGACGGGCCTGATCCGATACAGCCCCGGATGATGCCGCTGCACCAGCAGCCGCGTGGCGGGACAACGGCAGGGCTGCTGGGCATAGAACGCGTCCAGCAGCTCCATCAGCCGCGCTCGCAGCGTTTCCTCCTGTTTCCACTGGGCCTGGGCCAGCTGAAGCTCGGCCAGCGCACGATAGTAGCGATCGAGCGCGGCAGGGTCGCCGCTCTGGTGCGCCTGCTCCTGGAGCTGGCAGACCTGCTGCCACTGCTGCAAGTAGCGACGCTG
>NZ_BDGT01000085.1 GCF_001748285.1 Thermogemmatispora onikobensis
TTCGTCGCTCAGTTTCTGTATCTCAGGTTCCAGGGCGTTGATGCGATCGATAATCGGTTGGATGCGTTTCAGTTCGCGCTGATTGGGATCTCCCAGAATCTTCGTTAGCAGTTGCATGTCGCTCTCTTCTCCTGCAGCCCGGCTGGCATGGTCGTCCGCATCCCTGGCTGGCGCTGGTTGCTGAGTGCCCTTGTGGCGATGACGCCAGTTAACCGGCCCGTGTTCCTATTCATTATATCACACCTCGTCTCTACCGGGCACGACGGTCAACAGGATGGCGCATCTTGACAGGTTACGGCGTGTAATGCCACACTCTATAGTAATAAGGCTCTATGAAAGGGAGGGAAGGAACGGCCAGAGGAAGCCGCTCTCTGCTCTCTTGATAAGCTCAGCCGCTTCGCCCATCTTTTCAAGCTGAAGCGGTGTCTGCGGCCCAAGAGGAGGACAGGGTAGGTTACCGGCAATTCCATCAGACGGGCCACTGATAGCTTGCCGCTCCCGGGTCGGCTGACCGGCATCACATAAGCGCGCCGCATTCCCAGAGCCTACCCCCGTAGTTCCTCTCCCCTCGTTGTCTGCTATGCCTACCCCAAACGACGTCTCCAGCGCCTGGCGCGTCGCGTCGTTGTCTGTCGTCCCATTGCCCTGGGACAAGCCGAGCCTCCGCAGGGCAATGGCGGCGCAGCGACGCACGGCCCCAATGAAAGGAGGCGATGGCCCAGCCCATTGGCTACTCAACTGCTTGCTATCCATTCGGGTTGATCGTCGGGTTGCTGATCGCCGTTTTCATCTGGCAAATGTCCTTCCTTTCAGCTGGCCGCCAGCTCGACGCTCAACGGCATGATCTTCGCCCTCTGGCCAGTGATGTCAACTGTCCCCAGCTTCCGCCAGGGGCTTGCCCGCAGCCGTATAGGCCCGGGCTTCAGGGCTAGTTGACGGCAGCCCACTCAGCCGTAACTGAGTACAGCGATCACGAATATTGCGCGCGGCGTTGATGTCAGCATGCTCCTGGTACCCGCACTGCGGACAAGTGAACGCATGTCGACGGCGGTTCCCCCGCTGTCCACACTGCGAACAGATCTGACTGGTGTAAGCCGGGTTCACCTCCACCACGCACAGCCCCCGCTCCTGGGCCTGCTGCTCTGTCCAGCGCCGGACTAGGCCGCGTTGCCACAGCGCAAGCCGCCGCCGCAGCGCTCGCCCCCGGACCTGCTCTTGCTGGGGCGGCGGCACCTGGAGCTGTTCGAAGACCAGCACCGCGTGTGGGGGCACCCACTCCACCAGGCGCTTTGCTACGGTCTGGGCAAAGGTCTGGGTGCGGTGCCGTTGCCGACGGCCAAGCCGTTTCAGCACCCGCCGGACACTGCGGGTGTCCCGGTGCTGTGCCTTGTGGGCCGCCAGCTTCCGCTGCAGTCTCGCCCGTGTCTTCGCGGTCCGTCGATTGCGCACCTTCACCGCCTTCCCACTCACAAAGAGCACCCGCTCCTGTCCATCTACGGCCACCACCGCATTCGTCTCATTCAGATCGATCCCCACGACCCGGCTCGCTCCTGCTGCCTCATCCGAGGGTGGGAGGGGCTGCGGGTCTGGCACCTCCAGCGTGATGGTCAGTCGCCCCAGCAGCCGCCCATTGCGTTCCAGCACCGTGAGGCTGTCTATCGTCTTCGCCTGCGCCAGCCGCGGCTGAAAGGCCTCCGGCGCCTGGTAGGGCAGGCGTTTACGCCCGGCGACCGTCCAGATCGAGAGGGTGCCATCGCACAGACGGGCATCGCGTCCTCGCGGGCCAATCAGAAACAGCGCCCGTCTGCGCCGGAACTGGAACGGGCGCTGTGGCGGGTGGCGGTTGCTGCAGGCGCTCTGGTAGGCGGCGGCCACCAGCCGGATGGCGGTGCAGGTCATCTGCGCGTTGAGCTGGCCCTTGACCTCGTGATAGCAAGCTCGCTGCAGCCCCACGGCAGAGAGGGGCCTGCCCCCGTTGAAGCAGGGGGCTGAGAGCTGCTGCTGCACCCGCTGGAAGACGGCCAGGGTCTCACGCAGGTCTTCATCGGCTGGCAGCAGCAGCGGGATCGTTCGCTGCACCTGGGCCATTGTAGCACTCCTCCTCCTCGCTAGCGGTGCCTGCCTGCTCCCAGGACCCAGCCGTCGTGCGGTGCTGGACCCCGGAAGCAGGCAGCGTGACCGCGCTGACTAGTGGGCCACCTGGGTGCTGCCCAGGCGTGGGCAGGTACAGGTCCCGCAGCGAGGGCAGCCACCACAGGCATCCGCAGGCTGGTGGCAGCGCAGACAATTGCCGTAGAGGGGCAGGGGCGAGGGAATGCGGGCGGAGATCAGCCCGGCCAGAAACCCTGCTGACCAGGCGGCCCAGGCCCGCCAGCTTCCCACCTCGGGGGGCTTGCCCCAGCGGCCTTCTTTGAACAGGTGCACCACCTCTCTGATGAGGTCGCGATCGGTCAGCTCACAGACCTTGTGTATTTCCTCATGATCGAGGGTTTTGACGAAGTAGTCGTACGCTCCGTAGTAATAGCCGGCAACGAAGTCGGGGTCATGGACCTCGATGTAGGGGACATGAATGAACCAGCTCCGGGGGTTTCCCCTCCTCCAAGGTGACCCACATTGCGCAGCGAGGTGAAGGGACGGGAGAGACCGCTGCCGTCTCGGCAGCCGGGTCAGTAGGGGACTCGTGCGGCAACCCCGCGCGGTCGGGGAACAGGACAGCGTTCAGGGGGTGCTGTGGATCAGGGGACCCCGTGGAACCAGACAGCTCGGCCATGATTGGTCATGCTCCTTTCCTTTCGCACCAACACAGAGACGGGACAAGAACCCTCTCTGGGCCTGCCGGGATGCGCGGGGTCTCGTCAAGACAGCACGACCCCGGCAGCCAGCAAGCGACCAACGATGTAACACCGTACAGGACACGCAGGGAAGACCGCTGATCGCGCTTGACAGCCGGGGTCAGACGTGGCATACTACATCCAGACCCCGCTGTCAGACCAGAGCTGCCTGCTGGAGATTGGTCAACAGTGCACCAGCCTGCAGCTTTTGCTACCAGCGGGTTTATTGGAAGCACTCAAGTCTACCTCTTGAGTGCTTCGCTTTCTTTCTCGTAAGGCGGACTACGCTTTTCCTTTCCTCCTTATCTTAATTACCTTCACATCGCTTAAATCGCGTGGTTCAACCTTCTCACCTACACCTTTGGAGAGTGCCTGGGCAATAGCGCGCAAAGTACGAGGTTGAACCGGTAACCCTTCCGCTGCCCGCACAACAGTCTGGTAATCAAGACCCGCTTCACGAGCGAGATCCGATCTTGTCCACTTGGCTCTATCGAGATACTCCTCGATCGTTGGCATAACTCCTCCAAGCTATCTCTAGCATAAACTCAAATCATCAAAAAGTCAATAGAGTTTCCCTAGCCTTCGTGAAGACAGTGACAGGTAAATCTTATCAGCCTGTTCACAGACTGATAGGAATCTGACAGGGCTATAAACAATCTTCTCTGGCATTCTACCAACATTACTGGTAGCCTAACAGAGGCATCCATGCCGAAAACGTAGGCAACAATCCAAGGTTAGCGCTCCCCTCGTCTGGAACGCGATGTGGCTCTACAATGTGGCGGTGCGCTCGGGGAAATTCGAGCTATTTCGCCGTTGGATGGTCCATAATGTGCCAGCGGACCGCCGCATTCTGCTGCTCATCATCGGTTTCAGCTTCGGGGCGCTGATGGAGGGGATCTCGGGCTTCGGAACACCGGTGGCGATCTGCAGCGCGCTCCTGATCGGCCTCGGCTTCGAGCCGCTGGATGCCATTGTGATGACCCTGATTTTCAATACGACGCCCGTGGCCTTCGGAGCACTCGGGGTGCCAATTACTACTTTGCATGGGGTGACGAATCTGCCGACCCTGGCCCTGTCGGCAATGGTGGGGCGCCAGCTTCCTATCTTTAGTCTCTTGCTGCCGTTCTATGCTCTGGTGGTCTATGCCGGCCTGCGTAGCCTGCGTACCTGCTGGCCGGCGGCGCTGGTGGCGGGCCTCTCGTTCGCCTTGACCCAGTTCGCCGTTTCGAATTTCATTGGCCCCGAGCTGCCCGATGTTCTGGCATCGCTGGTGTCCCTGCTGTGCGTGATCCTCTTTGTGCAGGTCTGGCAGCCGCGGGATACGGCGGAGTATATGGCGGCCTTTGCGAACGCCAGTTCCAGCGCCAGTGGCGAGGGCGGGACGAGCCAGCCGACCACAGAGCGCCCCTCTCTGGGGGAGACGCTCCTGGCCTGGCTGCCCTGGCTGCTGGTGAGCGCGGTGGTGATTATCTGGACCTTCGCCGGAGTAGCGAAGATTGGCCAGGTGAATGTGCCCTGGCCCAACCTGCACAATGCGATTTATCTGACCCTTTATCAGAAGCCCTACGCCGCCCTCTATAACTTCCAACCGCTGGGCACGGGGACGGCTATTCTGCTGGCCATGCTGCTGACGACTGCGGTGATGATCGCTACCGGGGCCCGCCCGGCGATTCTCTGGCAGGCGCTGGCCGATACCTGGCGTCAGTTGCGCTACGCTATCCTCACAGTGATGTTCATTGTGGGCCTGGCCTATCTCTTTAACTACTCCGGTATCTCCTATACCATTGGCCTGGCCATTTCCTCGCTGGGTGTGGTCTTCCCCTTCTTCTCTGTCTTCTTGGGCTGGATCGCTTGCTTCCTGAGCGGCAGCGATACGTCGTCGAATGCCCTCTTCGGCAATCTGCAGGTGGTAGCGGCCCAGCAGTTGAAGCTGAGCCCGATCTTGATGGCAGCAACCAATTCCAGCGGGGCGGTGATGTCTAAGATGATCTCGCCGCAGAATCTGACAACTGGCGCTTCGACCATTGGTTTGACTGGCAAGGAGGGCCTGGTGGTACGCCGCACCTTCTGGCATAGTATCATCCTGGCCTGCGTGCTGGGCCTGATTGTCATGGCTCAACAGTACCTGGTGCCTGGCATTATTCCGCACTAAGCGGCTCCACACCGCGGGTCGCTCGACCCGCCACCAACAAGGGTCTGCCCGCCAATGCAGGGGCGTGGCGCGCCTTTTCCCCAGGGCTGCGCGCTCCGCCCCTTCCCTCACAGAGCAGGAGCGGCCTGACTCGTTTCTTCTTCTGGCTGACCCGCCCTCTTGCCCTCTTCTACTCCTCCACTGCCTACCACGCGCCTGCCCCGTCGCCTCCACCTGGCAAGCAAGGGACCTCTGGTCTCTGATCCATCCAGTGAATGATCACCAATTATTGACCAGGATGTGTCGATCTCTCAACTTGACTTTAAGCTAATTTTTATTGACACTATGTGTAGTGCCTGCTATGGTATCGTTGCGACCTTGGGCTTTGTGCGAGCAGAGGGGTCCCGCCGCCTTCACCGCCCAAGGGCGGGCAGCCGCCATCTTCGCTGGCTAGTGTTGGTCCAAAAAGAGAAAATTCTCCCCTATCATGGCGTTATGAAGAAGAGGCGGAAGAAGCTAGCTGCGACCGCCGGAGCTGGTTAATTGGGTTAGATCGTCACCTGAATGCAGAGGTTTTTTTGCTCATGAGCAGCCAGTACCCTCAAGGCAGAGCCGGTTCACCTGATGCACGCAGGCAACAGTTTGTGATGATGAATCTCCTCTTGCGCGCTGTTGCCACGATGTATACAATTGATGAGCTTTTCCAGTGGCTCTGTTACGCCTTTATCGAGCACCTCCAGATTGAGTTGATCGAATTTTGGACACCGCTCCTCACTCCGGCCCGCACCTCTGTGCTCCATCTGCGCACGATGCTCCCCCGCGATCCTAACTTGCCGGAGCAGATTACCTACAATGAGCAGATGCTGCTGATTGCCCAGCGCTTTGCTTTTGAGCAGCGTCCAGTCCAGACCTTTGCCATTGAGATGCTCTTTCCTCCGCAGCAGGTCAGTTTGCTGCATCAGTACGCTTGCCACTACTGTCTTGGTGGTTTCATGAGCAGTCCTGTGCTGCTTCCCGCTCCGCCTGCCACGCCGGGGCCCCAGGAGCCGCTGCCTTTCGCTCTGACCTATCTGTTCCTCGTGGGGTACCAGCCCCAAACTGAGCTACAGCAGGCCATTACCATGTTGCTGCGCCAGGCGATTGGTCTGGCGACTCAGCGTGGCTTGCTCCTCCCTCTGCCGGCGCCGGGTTCCGCCGTCCCTGGGCCTGGGCCGAGGTCTGCGGTCGCAGTTCCACCTGGGGCAGCGGCCAGGACACCAGGTCCTGGCCGTCAATCGCAACCAGTGCCACTGACCGCCTTGATTCCTCGACGCAAGGAGGATGCCGAACTGCTGACTTCAGAAAATCCTTTTGCCCGTTCTGCCGCCATCGCCGATAAGCGCGCCCGCCGCCTTCATGGCGCTATCGATGGCGTGCAGAGCATCGCTGAGCTGGTCCAAAGCACGGGTATGGACCTGGCCGATGTCCTGGCCGCTCTGCAGGTCCTGGTGAAAATGCGGCGCGTAGAATTGGTCGATCCCGACGGACACCCCGTCAGCGCCGAGCGGCTCTTTGAGTCCTGAGCTGGCCAGGGATCTGTCAGGTAAGGCAGGACCGCCGACGCTCTCTTTCGCTGACTATTTCTTTTCTCGATTTTTGCTTCTAGCTCTGGCTCGCTAGGAAGGAGGCAGACGTGGGTTTCAGTTGGATGCCCATTATGCTCGCGGTTATTCTGATCGCGATTACCCTCTTCGTGACCCTGCGTGTGGCCGTAGCCTATCCCCAGGTGCGTAGCACGCGCTTGCTGATGCTGGGGATCTCGATGGGGATGATCGCCCTCACTGGCCTGGCCGACCTGCTGTCAATGCTGGTGACGAGCGTCACCCTCCACACGGACTGGTTCCTGTATTTGGGCCAGGCTTGCGCCTATCTGTTTATCTTGCTCAGCCTGGTCAATAACTCGGATCAGTATTTGAGCGCCTTGCTCCGCTTGCAGATCATCTGTTCACTGGTGGCTCTCTGTATCGGGCTGCTCTCTCCAATTCTGCCGGATCTGCCAAATGTCGGCCTCCGCGCTACCCTGAGCGGCTCTCGCGCACTCCTTTGCCTGGGTATTTTCTATCTGTATACAACGGCCCTGCTGAAGAAGCCTACACGCTTCGCTTTCCTGATGGGCACGGCCTTCCTCTTCCTGGGCCTGGGCTATCTGATGATCTTCCAGAAGTATTTTTTTGTGAACTCCCTGCTGGTTGATAACATCGGCGACAGCCTGCGCATCATCGGCCTGTTGGCGATGCTGGTGGGAGTACTGGGCAGCTGAGAGAATGCCGCCACCGCCGCCAGACCAGGTCTGGGCCAGCGAGCAAGAACGAGGGAAGCTGGCTCAGGCCCGGCCTGGCCGACGCTGGCTCAGGTTTCGGTACTGCCCCCTCGTCGGGCAGCTATCCAGCTGCGCAGTGCGTTGGTATGATCAGTCATGTGCTCACAGGCTTCACCATAGATCAGCTCTCCAAGAGATTTCCCTTGCCAATGTGAGAGGCGTTCTGTCTCTATCAGCAGGTTGTCATCGAGGGCTGCGGTCTCCTCATAGAGACGGTGCCAGGTGGCGTGAAAGTTCGCCTGGGCCTCCTCCAGCGTTTGCACCCGCTTCTGGTGATAAAGACGCTGGTTGAGCGCTTCTAGCTCCTCTTCACTCATCGTCTCGAAGATGAGGACCGGGGCCTGCCCCTCGCGGGCAGCGGCGATATTGGCAAGCGTCAGCTCCATCCAGGCACTCAGATGCCCCAGGACATCCTTCACCGACCAGGTCCCCGCCACTCCTGGCAAAAGCAGCTCCTCCGATCTCAAAGTGGCAAGCAAGGTATTCCACTCGTGAGAGCAACGCTGCATTGCACGGAGCAGTTGAGCTTTCTCCACGGCTCTCTGTCCTTTTCTCTGGTCTCACAGCTCTAGCGAGAAAGACCGCTCTGTGTAGCCGCACGGCCTGTCTCTCAGAACGACGATCTCTTGAGTATAGTAGCCAAAGCGGTTATACTTCAACCTAATTCGTTGCTGCTAATTTGCTTGCCTCGTGCGGATAGTGAAAGCGAGGTTGCTATGTACTTTCCTACGACGCGCGTGCTCACGGTGCTGGAGCTGCTCCAGGCCCGCGGACGGATGAGCGGAAGTGAGCTGGCGGCCCGTCTGGAGGTGAGTCCGCGGACAGTGCGACGCTACATTACGATGCTGCAGGATCTTGGTATCCCAGTGGAGGCGGAGCATGGCCGCTACGGCGCCTACTTTCTGCGTCCAGGCTTTCGCTTGCCACCGCTGATCTTCAGCGATGAGGAGGCGCTGGCGTTGACCCTGGGCCTGTTGCTGACACGACGCTTGAACCTCGTTGGGGATCAGAGCACTGTCGAGAGGGCACTGGCCAAGATTGAGCGCGTGCTTCCTGGACCACTGCGCGAGCGTTTGCAGGCGGTTGAGGAGACTCTGCTCTTCGATCTGCCAGAGACCAGCCAGCGACCTGCCGCCGGAGTGCTGTTGACGGTGGGCCACTGCACACAGCAGAGCCGACGTCTCTGGCTGCGCTACCGGTCCTGGAACGGGACCGAAAGCGAGCGCGAGGTTGACCCCTATGGCCTGGTCTATCGCTCCGGCAGCTGGTACCTGGCGGGCTACTGTCACTTACGTCAGGATATTCGCGTCTTCCGTCTCGATCGCATTCTGCTCGTCGAGGAGCGACCAGCAATGTTTATGCGACCAGCTGATTTCGACTGTTTGAGAGAGATTCAGCGCGCCATTGCACTCACGCCAGCCCCCTGGCAGATCGAGGTAGTGCTGGAGCTGCCGCTCTCCGAAGTGCAACAGCGGCTACCGTCTGCTCTGGCGATATTAGAGCCATTGCCCGAGAATCAGCAGATGACCCTGCTGCGCTGCTCAACGCATAACCTGGATTGGGCCGCCTATGTGCTGGCCGGGCTGAACTGCCGTCTGCAGGTGCGCAATCCTCCCGCCCTTTCTACAGCCTTCCAGGCACTGGCTCAGCGCATCAGTGAACACGTGATTCGCTGACCTGAAAGAGGCTCACGTCCTCCTGGAGCTTCTTGTCGTGCCACTCCACCAACTCAACCAGCTGGCTTTTCTGCAGCCTGGGGCTGGACCAGCGGCAGGGCGAACCAGAAGGTCGCTCCCTGACCAGGCTGGCTCTCCAGACCAACCTCGCCGCCGTGGAGCCGGATAATAGTGCGACAGATATGCAGGCCCAGCCCCAGGCCGACGGGCGAACCTTCCTGTACAGGAATGCCCGGCGCGCGATAGAAGCGCTCCCAGATGCGTTGTTGTAGCTCAGGTGGCACCCCTGGCCCCTCGTCACGTACCAGTACCCGCGCTCGCTCCCCCTCGATGCGCAGACGGACCTCGATTGGACGATCGGGCGGCGCATAGCGAATGGCGTTGAGCAGATAGTTGGTCAGGACTTGACCGATGCGCGCGGCGTCGACCTCGACTGGCACCTCTCCAGAACTCTCGATGCTGAGGCGAATGTCGCGTCCAGGGTGGACCTGCTGCTGACTCTGCACCACGTCGCGCACAATAGCCGCCAGATCCAGGCGCCGGCGCACCAGCTGCAAGGTCTCCGATTGGATGCGCGAGAAGTCAAGCAGATCCCCCACGAGACGATCCAGTAAGTCAACTTGGGCAATGGAGCGATCGAGCAGCTCGGGAATACTGGCCAGACGTTGCAGGACAGGATGGGCCTGGAGCGCTGGCTGACCGCCATTGCTTTCGCCAGAACTGCCACTACCGAGATCACGCCCGAGGGCGCTGGCCTTCTGCAGGAGCCGCTTGATGAGCTGGGCATTGGCCTTGAGGACGGTCAGCGGGGCCCGCAACTCATGGCTGGCAAAGCTGATGAATTCGTCCATGCGGCGATTGGCTTCGCGCAGCGCCAGGGCGCTGGCCCGCGCCTCGGCTCGCTCTGCGAGCAGATGCTCGCGCTCCAGCACAAGCGTGGCCATGCGCGCCACCGCCGCCGCGAGGGCCAGCTCGTCAGGGCTGTAGCTGTGCTCTTCGGGACCATAGTCGACGGAGAAGAGGCCAATGAGCCGCTCGCGCAGGCACATGGGAATGATAAGCAAGGCCCGCACTGAGTAGCTGCGAACCTGGCGACGCAGGTGGCTGAATTCGGGCGCTTCAAGATCGATGAGCAGACTTTCGCCGGCGCGCAGCCGCTCCAGCAGGGCCGCGCTCAGAAAGGCGCTCAGCGGAGTCCCGAGGACGATTTCCTGCCAGAGACGCTCTTGCTGGGGAGTGACCCCGGTGACCGCTACATGCTGAACGCGCTCGGTTTCGCGCTCCAGACCAAGCATGGCCACGCGCCGACAGCCAAGCACCTGGCGCGTCAGCTCTCCGAGCCGCAACATGATCAGGCGCGTCTGCCCTTCGCTCTGGCCCTCCTGTAGAGGAGGAGGCTCACCATCGTCGACCTGGACAAGGGCTTCGGCCATCGCCAGTAAGGCGCTGAGCGCGGTGTGAGCGCGCTGCTCCAGTCGCCGCCGCGCAGTGACTTCGCGCCCAATGATGATAGCCCCAATGACCTGCCCGCGACTACTACGCACGGGCGCGCCGCTGAAGCTGAAGATGGCTTCCTCACCCCCGACCTGCTTGACCTTGATATCCACCGCCTGCTCGCCAGCAATGGCATACCCCTCCCGGAGGATACGCTGCAGCGGCGCCGCGGTAGGAGTATCAGCGAGCAGCAGCACCTCCGCCGCCTCTCTCCCCTCCAGGGCCTCACCCTGGGCGCGCTCGCCCGCCTCAGCCAGAGCCGCTCGACGGGCATGATCCGGCTGCAAAAGAGGAAGCAGTCGACGGGCGACAGCGTTGACATAGACCAGACGCCCGCGATGATCATAGAGCAGAACGCTATCGCCGATGGCCTCTAGCACGGCCCGCAGCCGACGACGGTATAGCTCAAGCTCGTGTCTGAAGATGGCCTCATCCGTGCAAGAGCCGAGCCGCTCTAGCAGTGAGCGCAGACATGCCTGCTCCTCCAGCTCATAACGCTGCAGAAGCCGTAGCAGGTACTGGCGCGCCTGCTCGTCGGCGCCATGCGCCCGCTCGGGGTAGGCCGTGATCCAGAGATGACAGGTTTGCACAAAGGCCAGAAAAGCCTGCAGCGAGGCATAGACGCGCGACGGCAGCAGGCGCCGCAGCTCCAGACGCGCCTGTTCAGTCTGCTCGCCCGGTAAGAGCAGCGCCCCGGCAGCCCAGAGCAAGGCCCGCTCCAAGGGAGAGGTCGGCTCAGGCCAGCTCTGGAGCGGTTCCGCCTGGGAAGCCAGAAGCGCAAGCAGGGCCGCCCGCTCCTCGTCGTTCGCCGGCTCCTGGAGAAGAGCAGCAATGTCCGCGGCCCTTTGGTTCTGACTGAGGAGCTGGACGAGCAAATAGTGAAGGCAGTAGGGTACATGCCGCTCATAGGTCAGAAGAGTAAAGAGCCGGGCGCGGAAGGGCGCTGGTAGCAGACTGGCGTCGCTCATGGTCTGCTCCTGCCAGCGCAGCTGCTCGAACAGCAGTGGCTCAGCGCCAGCGGCAGCCAGATAGGGAGGGAGCAACTCAGATAAGTCCGCGCCAGGATTGCTAAATGATTCGCTGCTCTGCATGGATCACCAATCTAGCGGATGGAGCAGATGTGACAGGATGACCGGGACGAGAGGGAGAAGGCTGGGCCGTCAGTCTTCTCGTTCGCTCGCTCGCTCCTTCTCACTATAGTAGAGGGATACAAGTCGAGGAACAAAGGCGGAAAGCATCACCATCTCGTCAGCTTTCCCGCAGGCCCTGCGTGCGGCCTACCTCAGCCCCGGTGATTAGGGAGAGATTGGTCCGGCCCGCAGTGGCCTCTGCCTGGCAGCAGGTTCCTCTCGGCCTCACTTCTACCTATTAGCTTGCCTGCCCTTTCATCGATCGTGGATCGCTGACCCCGGGCCTCCTCTGGCCGTTCTACCATCGGTAGAACTAACTAACGTTCAATCGGGTACCTGCCCAAAGACAGTGAGAGTAGCCAGGCATTGATGCATAAAGCACAGCAAGAACCGCCCTGATGAGATGTCCTTCGCTTGCAACGGTCGCACCAATTCTCGAAGCAATCACCCTTTATACAGCAGGGATCTTCAATCAGCCGAACCACTTGACATCTCTGCATCAAGAGGGTAAACTCAACCTCAAACACCCGTGACTGCCTCTCTGCCATGTTTCTAGTCTACCTGCTCTGCTCACAACAATCAAGCAGAAGCAGGAAGGGGGTCGATGGTGCTCAAAGGAAGGAGAGCGCTGGCCAACCAGGTGCGCCAGCGGCTGCGCGTCCTGATCAGCACGGGCATCTATCCCCCCGGTTCTCGCCTCCCGAATGAGGAAGAGCTTTCCGAGACGCTGGGAGTCAGCCGCACGACGCTACGCGAGGCGCTGCAGGGACTGGCCCAGGAAGGGCTGATTCTGCGCCGGCATGGTCATGGAACCTTTGTGAATCAGCGTCCGCAGCAAGTAAAGAGCAGCCTTGACCGCAACCTTGACATCAGCGAGCTGATTCGGGCTGCGGGGCACCTCCCCGGCACACGCGACGTCGTCATTCAGACAATGCCAGCCAGCCCCCATGTGGCCACACAGCTCTCTTTGGCACCCACCGATGAGGTGCTGGCGATCGAGCGCGTGCGCCTGGCCGATCAACGTCCCGTGGTCTTCTCGATCGATTTTTTGCCGACGGCCCTGGTGCAGGCGGCCAATTATGAATTGACCGATCTCTATAGTGATTCGCTCTACGATTTTCTCGTCCAGCGTCTCGGCCTTACCATCCATCACGGCCTGGCCCGGCTCCGCCCCTTGCTGGCCGAAAGCTGGCTGGCGCAGAAGCTGGGCCTCTCCTCTGGCGCGCTTCTGCTCTATATGGAGCAAGTTGACTATACGCTGGAGCAGAGGCCGGTGCTCTTCTCGCAGCGATACCATGTTCCCGACGCCTTCGAGTTCACGCTCTACCGGCGCGGCCCCAGCGAGAGCTGATCAGGGCGGGCGGGCAATCCGATCTTTTCACCCACTCGCTTCCTCGTTGCAATGGTATATAATAGGGGTTGTGGGTGCGGCGCGACCAGCGCCGCCTGCTCAATCACGCCTGGAGCTTGCAAGCATGAGTACATCCGCGTCCTCCTTTACCAGGTACCGGGTCGCCGCTATCCAGTACGAACCCACGCTGGGCAAGAAGGAGCAGAACATCGGCGACCTGTTGCGTCTCGTCGAGGAGGCCGCCCGCCACGGCGCGCGACTGATCGTCCTGCCAGAGCTGGCCACCATCGGCTACTGCTGGGAGTCGCGCGAGGAGATCGCCCCCTACGTCGAGCCTGTCCCTGGTCCCACCTGCCTGCGCTTCGCTGAGTTGGCTGCTGCCTATGACTGCTACATCGCGCTGAGCCTGGCCGAGGTCGATCCCGAAAGCGACGTCTACTATAATACGACGGCGCTGCTCGGCCCCCAGGGCCTGCTCGGCAAGTATCGCAAGCTGCACTCATACATTGCTGAACCACGTTGGGCCCGCGATGGCGATCTGGGCCTGCCGGTCTGGGATACGCCGCTTGGACGCCTGGCAATCCTGGTCTGCATGGACGCGATGTATTTCGAGGCCGCACGCCTGGCCACCATCCGCGGGGCCGATGTCCTGCTCTTCCCCTGTGGCTGGCTGGACGAAAAGTGCCCCAGCAGCTGGTGGATGCTGCGCGCTTTCGAAAATGGCCTCTATCTGATCGCCGCGAACCGCTACGGGCGCGAGCGGGGGGTGCAGTTCAGTGGCGGGAGCTGCATTCTGAATCCCGATGGCTCAATCCAGGCTTACCGCGACGATGGCGAGGGTATTGTCTACGGCGAGGTCGATCTGGAGCGCTGCCGCACCAGGCAGTGGGGACCCACTGGCGAGGAGCCAGTGGGCGACCGCCTGGCAGACCGCCGCCCTCATGAATATGTCTCGCTGGTGCACAATACCTATCTGTGGGAGCCGCTGCGCTTCCACGGTCTCTATCATTCCCACGAGCTGCCGCCCGGCCAGCTCTCCTGCGCCGCCTTTGTCCAGCTTGAGCTGCGCGAGGTGCTCGCCGCGCCCGAGAAGGAGCCAACCACTGGTGTCGCAGCCTCGGCTTCGAACGAGGAGCGCCTGGAACGCCTCCGGTCATTGGTGCGCTCGCTGCTGCGCGTCCATGAACCTGCCTATCCCGATGTGCTGGTTCTGCCCGAGCTGACGCTGCCAGGGCCAGCCGATCCCTCTCACCCCGAGTTCGCAGCCCGCATGCGCACCGGCGCCATTCGCGTCCCTGGCCCCGAGATCGAGGCCCTGGTCGCCCTGGCTACGGAGTTCCAGCTCAGCATTGTACTGGGGGTCGCTGAATGCGCATATGTCGATGAAAACCCCGAGCCGGTCTATTATAATACGGTGCTGTTGCTCGATCCCGAGGGAGTGCACGGGATCTATCGCAAGTTGCATCTGACGCACGCTGACCGGCGCTGGGCCAGTCCGGGTAATCTGGGCCTGCCAACCTTCGATAGCCCGGTGGGGCGCATTGGCCTGGCCACAGGCTACGATGTGCTCTTTCCGGAGACGCTGCGCGTGCTGGCTGGCAAGGGCTGCGATCTCGTTTGCGCGCCGACGCTGCTCAATTTCCCCAACCCCATCGGGCTGGGGCCAACGGCCATCCCCTTCGGCCCGCACGTTGCCCCCGAGGGCTACGATCCCTGGCATTTCCTGCCCTGGCGTATTCGCGCTGCCGAGCATCATGTCTACCTGACGATCGCCAACTGGAGTGGCGAGGCCAGCGGGGTCCGCGCTAACGGCCTCAGCGGCATCTTCTCCCCCTCTTGTGCCAGCTATCCCTGGCACGAGGTGATCGCCGAGGAGGGCGAGTCAACGCTGATGCTGATGACGATCGATACGCGCGAGCAGCGTACCGGTCGGCGCTCGACGACGCTTTCTCCAGCCTATGTGCCCGGCGATGTGGCCGGCTCTTTGACCGGAGAGCTGGCTTACGATATCCGCGAAACCATCCCCGGCAACGTGGTCCGCGCCAAGCCGCTCTTGCGCAAGCGCCAGCCGCTGTGGTACCTGGACCTGGTACGCCCTGCTGTCGACGCCCCCCTTCCGCCCCGGCAGCATCGCCCGCCACACCAGCTGCACGCTGACGTGTGAGGGCACGGGACTGGATCAGCACTTGCCAGGCCGGAGGGAGGCCAGGGTCTCATCGCCTTCTTGCTGCCTGTCTGCCCGCCTTGCGGCACGTCCAGCAAAGCAGGTCGGTCGCTGGTCACGCGCCAGGTCTTCGGGCTGACGTGCCGTTTTTTCTGGCAGGGCTCAGCTTGAGTGATCGCTGCTATCTGCATGAGTTGTCTGGTTGTACATAATGAATAATAGTTCAGCTTTGTTCGCTCAGTTTCAGCGCCGTCTGAGCGCTGCTGGCGGCGTGGCCCATTGGGCCGAGGACCTGGCCCAGGCTGCAGAGATGATCGCCACTCACCCCGCGCTCGCTGACCAGCGGCTGATTATCCCTCCTGCTTTTG
>NZ_BDGT01000086.1 GCF_001748285.1 Thermogemmatispora onikobensis
CAGTCGACGCGAACAGGCAGAGACAGTCAACCACGTTAGCAAAGCGAAGCGAAGCGGTAGGCAGCAGAGGAGGAATCGAGCGAGCATGGCCCAAGAACGCTTTCTTGTCACCGGGGCCCTGGGCTGTATCGGGGCCTGGACGGTGCGTAACCTTGTGCGCGAAGGCGCCCCCGTGGTCGCTTTTGACCTGGGCCAGGACACGCGGCGACTCAAGCTGATCATGGCGCCCGAGGAGCTGGCCCAGGTCACCTTCGTTCAAGGCGACCTCAGCGAGCTGGCAGCCGTGGAGCAGGTCATTGATCAATATGGGATCACCCACGTCATCCATCTGGCCGCGCTCCAGATGCCTGCAGTGCGGGCCAATCCCCCGCTGGGGGCGCGCGTCAACGTCGTCGGCACCGTCAACATCTTCGAGGCCAGCCGCCGCCGGACGGACCAGGTCCGGCGCATCGTCTATGCCTCCTCCGTGGCCGTCTACGATCCCAAGGCTGGCGGCCCGAGCGGCCTCGTCCAGCACGATACGCCACTGCGCCCTAACTCGCTCTACGGCGTCTTCAAACAAGCCAACGAGGGCACGGCGCGCATCTACTGGCAGGAGCATGGCCTTACCAGTATCGGCCTGCGCCCGGCGACCGTCTACGGCCCGGGCCGCGACCAGGGCCTGACCTCGGCCCCTACACGGGCCATGCTGGCCGCCGTGCTGGGGCAACCTTTCCACATCCCCTTTGGGGGACGGGGCGAGTTTCAATACGCCGATGACGTGGCCAAAACCTTCCTTGCCTGCGCGCGCGCGCCCTTCGAAGGGGCTGAGGTCTTCAATCTGCACGGGACCGTTGCCCACATGAGCAAGATCGTCGCCCTCATCGAGGAGCTGGTGCCCGAGAGCCGCGGCCTGATCACCTTCGCCGAGCCGGCCTTTCCTTCGCCCGAGGCCTATTCCGCCGAGGCCCTGAGCCGCGTCATCGGCGAGCCACCGCAGACGCCGCTGCGCGAGGGCATCGCCGCCACGTTGGCCCTTTTCCGCGAACGGGTCGCAGGCGGCGAGCTGAACGAGCACGCCCTGCAGGAAGGCAGCCCCAACCACGCCAGGCAGGAAGGTTAGGAGCCTCTTCACTCCAAACAGTATGCAGACGAGAAAGGAAGAGAAGCGCTGATGATTGTGCTTGTGGCACGTTACTACGGCAAGCCGGGTCAGGGCGACGCCATCGAGGCCGCCCTCAAGCAGATGGCGCCCCACGTCGCCGCCAGTGAACCTGGCTGCTTGCTCTATCACGCCTGCCGCTCGCAAGAGCACCCCGACCAGTTCCTGCTCTATGAGCAGTATGCCGACGAGGCCGCCCTGCAGCAGCATCGCGAAACGGAGCACTACCGTCAGCTTGTCGAAGGGACCATTCTGCCGCTGCTCGAGAAACGCGAGCGCGACCTCTACACGCTGGTCGTTGGTCAGTCCCCAGTCCCTGGTAAGCAGAGAGCAGGCGAGTAGCAGATGAGCATCCGATTTTTTGCCCTCGGTTCCTTTTCTATCGCCGGCTGCCCACCATTTGCGGGCCTGGTGCTGGATGAGCGCGTGATCGCCGTTCACGCTCTGCAGCCGCTCTGCGAGCGCCTCGGCCAGCCCCTGAGCGACGACGGGAGCGTGCTGGGTCTGCTGCAGCAGTGGGAGCGCAACCTGGCCGCCCTGCAGCGAGCCGTCGATACCCTGGCCGAACCAGTCGCCACCGCAATCATCTCCGAGCAGCACTGGCTCCCGCTGGCAGCCGTTCATGTTCACGCGCCGATCCTCTACCCACGTCAGATCTTCTGCGCCGGCGCCAACTACCGTCAGCACGTCATCGAGCTGGCCACCGCCCAGGGTCACGGCGCCCACGACGCCCGCGACGAGGCCGAGCGCCGCGCCCTGGCCGAGCGCATCATGGATGCCCGCATCGCCAACGGTATCCCCTACGTCTTCACCAAAATCCCATCGGCCATCACTGGCCCCTACGATCCAATCCCACTGCCCTCCGACAGCACGCAACCGGACTGGGAGCTAGAGCTGGGCGTTGTGATCGGACGGCCCGCACGCCGCGTCAAGCGCGAGGAGGCGCTGGCCTACGTTGCCGGCTACACCATCGTCAACGACCTGACCTGTCGAGATCGCGTCTACCGTCCCGATCTGCAGGCCATCGGCAGCGACTGGCTGCGCAGCAAATGCCCGCCGGGCTTCCTTCCGACCGGGCCATTTCTCGTGCCAGCCAGCTTCGTGCCCGATCCCCAGCAGCTCCATCTGACCCTCAAGCTTAACGACCAGGTCATGCAGGACGAAGGGACCGATGACATGATCTTCGGCGTCGCCCGTCTGATCGAATACATCTCTCACTACGTGCAGCTCTGGCCCGGTGACCTGATCTGTACGGGCTCGCCGCGCGGCAACGGCATGCACTACCGGCGCTTCCTCCAGCCCGGCGACGTGCTAGAAGGCAGCATCAGCGGCCTCGGCAGCCAGCGCAACCGCTGTATCGCCGAGGAGGAGAGCAGCAGCCTTTAGCTGCAGGACCAGACCCAGGCAAAGGAGAGCAGCAGCATGGTGTCCTCAGCCAACCCACTCAAAGACTGGCAGGTCGATCGTCGCAACATCCGCAGCATTGGCCACGATCTGCAGCGCCCGGAGTGCATTCTGGCCGAGCGAGACGGTACCCTCTGGGTCGCCGATGCCCGCGGCGGCGTCATGCGCATCAACCCCGATGGCAGCCAGCAGCTCATCTTGCCCGTGGTCGAGCGCGACTCAGCCGCCGAGCCGGCCCAGACCCAGGAAGGCGGTGCCGGCGCCAGCTTCGAAGAGCGCTATGTCCAGGCCCAGGGATCGCTGCCCAACGGCCTGGCCTTCGCCGAGAACGGTGATATCATCATCGCTAACTGGGGAACCGACGCCGTCGAGATCATGACGCGCGACGGGCGCCTGCGCACCCTCTACCGCGAGATCGACGGCCAGCCGTTGGGTAAGGCCAACTTCGTCCTACGCGACAGCAAAAACCGCATCTGGCTCAGCGTCAACACCCGCGAGCATCCGTGGACCAACCAGCTCAACACCCGCACCGCCGATGGCTACATCGCCCTCATCGACGAGCGCGGCATCCGCATTGTCGCCGAGGGCTTCTGCGGGACCAATGAAATCCGCCTTGACGCGCGCGAGGAGTGGCTCTACGTTGTCGAAAGCACGGCCTGGCGCATCAGTCGCCTGCGCCTCCAACCCGACGGCTCCCTGACCGATCGCGAGATTTACGGCCCCTCGCGCCTGCCCGGCTTCCCGGACGGTTTCGCCTTCGATGCCTACGGCAATCTCTGGGTGACGCTGATCTTTACCGACCAACTCATCGCCATCACCCCAGAGGGCGAGGTCCTGACCCTGCTCGACGATAGCCATCCCGAGACGCAGGCGCGCCTCTTCGCCCACTACGAGAGCCACACGCTGACCCCCGAGATCCTGGCGGCTACCCACGGCACTATCGCCCCCTGGCTGGCCAGCCTGACCTTCGGCGGGCCGGACCTGCGCACCGTCTATCTTGGCAGCCTGCGCGGAACCACCATCCCCTATTTCCGCAGCCCGGTTCCCGGCCTGCCAATGATCCACTGGCACGAAGCCAGGCCACCGGCATAGCGCACAGGGGAGCCTGAGAAGGCCGCCGGAAGCCAGGCCAGAGGCCGAGGCCGACCTTGCCCAAACCTGACCTATCCCGGCAGCCGGCCTGGCTTCCTGCCAGGCCACACTCCCAGGACAAAGAAGCGCACGAGCACAAAAGCTGAACCATCAGCCACCTACCACGACCACCACGATCACCACTATCATCGTCTTGATCACAAAGAAGAGAGGCCAAACGCTTATGTCCAGGCAGCAAAAACCATCTTCCCTCGCCGCCCTGACAGCAGCCGGCGCACGCTGGTTCCAGGTGGCCTACGCCGTCAACGATCTCGCCGAGGCCCAGCGCTTCTTTCAAGAGACGCTCGGCGTACCCCGCTTCTTCGTCATCGAAGATATCCAGTTCCGGGCCTACACCTATCGCGGACAGCCGGCCTTCTGCCGCCAGCATGTGGCCTTTGGCTATGCCGGTCCTCTGCAGATTGAGCTGATGCAACCGCTAGAAGGAGAGAACAGCCTGACCGCTTTCCTGCGCCAGCGCGGCCCAGGCGTGCATCATCTGGGACTGGAGGTCGATGATCTTGAGCAGGTGCTGGGGAACCTTCAAGGAGCATCGAGGCCAGAGGGAACAGAGAATGTGGCCATTATTGAGAGCGGGATCGCTGGCCAGGGCACCCGCTTCGCCTTCCTCGACACACTGGCCAGCAGCGGGACCTATCTTGAGCTGGTCGCCCTCGACGAGGAGAATCGCGCCCTCTTCGAACGCATCCGCCGCGGCGATTTCTAGACAGGCCACTGGCGGGCCGCACCAGCCTCCAGCCCAACTGGCCAGGCGGCGAAGGAGAGGCAGGCAAGCCACCCTCCTGTAGGGAGTAGCCTGGCCAAGCGCCGCCGCGGCGTCGGCGGCTGCTTCCCCCGGCCCGCTTTGCCTCAGCAGAGCAGGCGGGAGCAAGGGCCTCCTACGCGGCGGCGAGGCTACCGGCCAGACTACCCCCTCGGCTTCCCACCACAGGAAGGATCGCCGGTCTTGCGGCCTTATTTCTTGCTGGCACCAGGCAGAATACGGTTCAGGCGTGTGCCGCAGACGGGACAGGTACCCTGCAGCGCCGCCCTTCCATTCTTCATCGTCACCTGATGCGCATCCTTGATCTCCCGCTTCTCTTTGCACTTGACACAATACGCCATGTCTGCCATAACTTACATTCCTTTCCGTCTAAAGCTTATGTACACGACAAACGACCGTCAGTCACGGTAGTTAATCGTGCCCTGCCCCTCGTACTTCACGAAGGACAGAGGCTATCTAGGTACACGACAATATTACTCTCTCTGGTTCATTTCCCGAAAGCATAGGGCTGGATTGGCTATGCAAACTGTCTCTCTCCCTGTGCTATAGTAAAATCCAGAGCCTTGCCGCCCGCCTGTCACAGTAGAAAGAAAGGCACAATACCCTTCCTACCAAGAAGAACAGAGAAGATCAGCACCATCAACAAAAGCGGCAGCAAGCGACTCTACTGTTACTGTCGGCAAGATACGAGGAATGTCTGTGAGGGATCTTGACCCAGAACGAGGCGTACCTGGTGCCTCTAGCGACGCGCAGACTCGCCACGATCCCTATCGGGCCCTGCGCTACCGCAACTTTCGTCTGCTCTTTATCGGCATCTTTCTCTCGTCAATCGGCGAGCAGATGGTCACGGTGGCCATCGGCTGGGAGCTGTACGACCGCACGCGCTCGGCGCTGGCCCTGGGGCTGGTCGGTCTGGTACAGGTGCTGCCGGTGCTCTGTCTCTCGCTGCTCGCCGGCCATCTGGCGGACCGCCTGAATCGGCGCCGCATGGTCATGCTGGCGCAGGCCGTTCTGGCCTTCTGCTCCCTGGGGCTACTGCTCCTCTCCTGGCAGCGGGGTCCGCTCTGGCTCATCTATGGCTGTCTGCTGCTCATCGGCACAGCCACAGCCTTCAACGAGCCGGCCAGTGCAGCGCTTCTGCCCCAGACATTGCCGCCGGCCCTCTACGCCAACGCCGCCACCTGGGAGAGCAGCGCCTGGCAGCTGGCGTCAGTCGTCGGGCCGGCCCTGGGTGGCTTCCTGGTGGCCCTCTTCCGCGGCGCCACGCCCGTCTACGGCCTCAATGCCCTGGCTATTGGTCTCTATCTTGTCCTGCTGGCCCTCCTGCGCCTTCATCCGGCGCCAGCGGCCCCCTCTCGGAGCGACGAGCAGAGCAAGGAGGGGACCCTGCGCTCGCTAGCCGAGGGCCTGCGCTTCCTGCGGCGTAGCCAGGTCATTCTAGCGGCCATCACGCTCGACCTCTTCGCCGTACTCTTCGGCGGCGCCACCACCCTGCTGCCGATCTACGCGCGCGACATCCTGCAGGTCGGTCCCACTGGTCTGGGCTGGCTTCAGGCTGCCCCTTCCATCGGCGCCGTCTGTGTCGCCTTCCTGCTGGCCCATCTGCCGCCCTTTACGCGGGCCGGGCGCACCCTCCTGCTAGCGGTGGCCGGCTTCGGTCTGGCCACCATCGTCTTTGGTCTCTCGCGCTCCTTCTGGCTCTCGCTGCTCATGCTCTTCGTCCTGGGTGGACTCGACAACATCAGCGTGGTCATTCGCGGCACCCTGCTGATGACGCGCACGCCGGACCACATGCGCGGGCGCGTGGCGGCGGTCAACACTATCTTCATCGCCGCCTCCAACAAGCTGGGTGGCTTTGAGTCGGGCCTGGCCGCTCAGCTCTTCGGTCCCGTCATCGCCGTGGCCGGTGGCGGCCTGGGCACCATCCTGGTGGTGCTCTGCGTGGCCCTTATCTGGCCCGAGATACGCCGCCTTGGCCCGCTCGCCCCCGAAGGCCAGGGCCTGCCAGTCGAGCAGCTTGCCGGCCAGATCGGCGAAGAGGTGCGAGAAGAGACCGTGGCCCGGCGCCAGCTCTAAGCACGGTAGCATCAGCGGACAGGTCCGCCCGCTCTCCCCGCACGGGGATCGACGAGGGCGACCCTGTCCGCTGAACCGGGCCAGGTCCTTGATAGCAAGGCCGGGCCTCACTCCTGCCCTTGGTCCTCTTCAGAGGGCGGCACCGCCTGCAGCCATTCGCCAGCTTCCTCGATATGGCGCCGCATCACCTGCTCAGCTCGCTGCGGATCACGGTCCCGCAGGGCCTCGATGATGACCTGATGGCGCTCGGCCAGCTCCTGGGGCGTGCGCTGCGCCATCGCCACCGTTACGAAGGTCGTCGTGTAGAGCTGCATGCTGTCCCAGTACTGCAACAGCAGGCGATTGCCCGCCGCCTGCACAATCAAACGGTGGAAAGCAATATTGGCCGCCGTCTGGGCGTGTAGTTCGTTGCGCACAGCCGCATCGCGCATCTCAGCGAGCAGTTCCTCTAGCTGGCGCAGTGTGGCCTCGTCGATGCGGATCGCAGCCGCGCGCGCCGCCACTCCCTCCAGGGCGGCGCGAATGGGATAGAGTTCGAGCAGGTCGCGCCGAGAGACCTTGCGCACCTGTGTGCCGCGATAGGGCGAGCTGACCACGAAGCCGAGCAGCTCCAGGTCGCGCAGCGCCTCGCGTACTGGCCCCTGGCTCACACCCAGCTCCTGGGCCACACGGCTCTCCACAATGCGCTCCCCAGGCCGATACTGGCCTTTGACGATGGCATCGATAAGGAATTCTTTGATATCCTCGCGCAAAACGCGCCGGCCAAGAATAGGTGTACGTATATTCATCGGTGTGGAAATCCTGCAGAAATTGGCCCCGTATTCCGGGACGCTGCTCCTCACCTACAAAGAGGCACAATCGATTATTGATTAGTATAGGTCAGGGAGAAAAAGGGCGTCAAGGCAGAGAGGGAGGCCAGACGCCCTTTGAGCAAAAGCTCCTCAATCTGTGTGGCGATAGTGAGCTACCATGCGCATCGCCTGCTCATTGGCCGTGGGGGCAGCCCCCTTCTTGAGCAGGATATAGCCGTCCTGCATATCGATCACGCCATACTCCCCGCTACTGAGGACAGCGTTAACCGTGCGCTCGTAGTCAGCATAGGTCTTGAAGGGATAATAGTAGCCGGGAGCGTTGAGCAGAATATAGTCCGCGTAACCTGCCCCATAGGGGAAGAGATAGATACTGCGTCGCTCGCTCAGATGGGGAACCAGCATCGTCTGTGTTGAGACTGAGGCGTCAGGGGGAATCTCCTGCAGGAAATGATAGGCGAGGCGGTCATGGGCATCCTGGGCAGGCCAGATAAAGCCTGCGGCATAGGGCATGGCGCTGTAGACATCATAGCGCGCGGTTGCCTTCACAGCGTGCACCATCACATAGCTCAGCAGGAGCAGCAGGAAGAGGGCGCGCAGGACAGGCCAGAGCTGCCAGCCGGCGAACGGCGTGCGCCGCGCAGCGAGCCAGCGCCCCGCCACAGCCGGCTCCGACCAGGAAGACCAGGCAGGACGTACCTCACCCTGGTCGTCGCCAGCGGGGAAGGCTGGCCCGTGAGTAGAGGCTGCGAGCTGGGAGAACAGGGACTTGCCGAGATTGAGAGAGCAGCGGAGCAGCCAGAGGAGCAGAACCGTTGCCTCGATGGTGGCGAAAATAAGGATAGGAACAATCTCCGCATTGTATTGATAGCGCCCACTGTACATGTTGGGCGAGGAGCTGAGCAGGTTGAGGGCCAGGGTCGGTGAGGCCAGGACCAGAACCCAGGGAGCCAGTAAGGGCAAATAGCCCGCCGGCGTCAGCAGCTTCTCCAGATAGAGGCGATGCTGCGGCTCCAGCACGTGCTCGCGCACAACCTGCAGCGGGTGCCTCAGAATCGTCAGCGCTACCTCTAGCGGCGAGTCCCCATATTCCGACCAGCGCGAGGCCAGCAGCGAGTGCCCCACGGGACTGGCGTAGTGGACAACCAGCAGGCCAATGGCGGTCCAGCCGACCGCCAGCCCGAAGACGATCAGGCCGACGCGCCAGCGGCGCTGGAAGATGGCCATCCACAGCCCCAACAGCGCAATGATCCCGGCAATCTCCTCCTTACAGGCCAGGGAGAGAATGGCAAAGGCCAGAAACCAGCCGTTGCGCTGGGTATACATGAAGTACAGCGTAAAGAGGAGCAAGGCCAGCGTCAGCGTCACGGCGTGGAAATCATAGTCGACCGCATACTGCTGCGCAGGGTAGAGGAGATAGAGCAGGGCGAAAGGGACTGCGGCCAGATCGCTGCGCAGGCGCAGGCGGGCCAGCCAGAAGGCCGGTAGCGCTCCCGTGGCCACCACCAGGACCTGGAGAATCAGCAACGTTTTCGGATCAGCCCAAAAAAGATAGAGGGGGGCAATCAAAAAGAGAATCGGCTCATAGTGAATGGCGAAGCGATTGATACCCGCTAGACCATAGCAGTTGGTATCGGTCAGGATATTGCAGATCGTCTGGTGCAGCAGGGCACCATGCAGCGTGTTCCAGATAGCCTGGTCCATGATGCCCAGGTCTTCGCCATTGGTGGCAAAAGCATCCTGCTTGCTGGTCACAAAGATGATGAAGTAGACGCTGTAGGCGAGCATCGCCAACAGGACCAGGCCCAGGGCCAGCCAGAAGGCGCGTCCCCGTGGCAGCGGTTCAGGGGGGGGATAGAGTTCCTTCCTCCAGGCTACCCTCCAGCGCCGCAGTGTCAGATGGAGCCACTTGCCAATTTTGTTCATAGTCCAGAACTCTCTAGGGGATCAAAACGAGGCCGCCTGTAATGAAGGCGTGCTGACTGGGAAAGGCCTCTTTTCCAGGCGATTGGCTCTGTTATGATAGCATGAATCTTTTCAACAGGCCAGTCTCCAGGACGTTTGGCTCTTGCTTTCAGAAACGAGCCAGCCGATTTCATATCTCCTTCTCCTCAATCTCCTTCCTCCTCCTCCCCTTCCTCCCCGTCAATCTATTGATCATGATTGAGATACTGATTTTCATTTTGTGTCTTGAGTATCATAAGTAGTGGAAGCGGCGCGTAAGCTGCTTCGGGCTTCTGGGGAAAGTAAGCCGGTGTACGGGTTCTGATGCAAGTAAGTCACGGATTGTAGACGCACGAAATCGCCTCCAATAAGGGGTTGACGCGACGCAAGTTGAAGCAAGGAAGAAGCAAGCAAGCACGAGGAGAGGAAGAGCTGCTACTCCGTTCCTGATCGCCGACGGGCAGTAGACGCCATGCCCCTGCTTGCTTATAACTGCAGTGGTGAAGGAGACGTGATGATCAACCTCTCTCGCTTGTTGCCCCGAGTAGCGGCAGCACTGCCCCTGCTGCTACTCGGGGGCCTGCTCTTTTCCTCCTGGCTGCCCGGAGGGACCGGCAGAGCCTTGGCCTGGAGGCCCTCCTCCGACCAGCAGGTCGCAGGCCACGGGTCGCACCCTGCCGCCTACGCTGCCCCGGCGAGCGGTACCGCCGTGCTGACCTTCAAGTACAATAACCGGCACAGCGGCCATAATCCCGCAGAGATGTTGCTGACGACGAGCAATGTCAATGCCAGCACGTTCGGGAAGCGTCTGACGCTGGCCGTCGACGGCCAGGTCTATGCCCAGCCGCTCTATGTGCCCAGCCTGCCGATTCAGGGTCGGGCGCGCAATGTGGTCTTTGTAGCGACCGAGCACGATAGTGTCTACGCCTTCGATGCCGACGCCACCAGCCCCGAGCGGGCTTTGCTTTGGCGGACCAGTTTCGTGGGGCGCGGCGCCCAGGTTCCGACCAACCACGATGTGGCCTGTAACGATCTGGTGCCTGAGATCGGGATTACCGGTACGCCGGTCATCGATGGCTCCACTCGAACGCTCTATGTGGTGGCCTTCACTAAAGAAGGTGGTCGCCTGATCTATCGCCTCCACGCCCTGGATATCACGACTGGTCAGGAGCGCAAGGGCAGCCCGGTGACGATCCAGGCCAGTGTGCGGGGCACCGGCGCCGGTAGCCGCCGCGGCCTGCTCGCTTTCGATCCGCGCTTCCAGCGCCAGCGTGCGGCCCTGGTACTGGCCAATGGTCGAATCTACATCGCCTGGGGCTCGTTCTGCGATAATATGCCGTACCACGGCTGGATCATGAGCTACCAGTACAACGGCAGCGCCTTCCGCCAGATGGCCGTCTTTAACGATACGCCCGATGGCGCGCGGGCCGGAATCTGGGGCTCCGGTGGCGCTCTGACCGCTGATGAGCATGGCTTTCTCTATTTTACGAGTGGCAATGGCTCCTTTAATCTCCAGCTCGGCGGTCGCAATGCCGGCGATTCTGTGGGGAAGCTTTCGCCCGATCTGCGTCTGGTCGACTATTTTACGCCCTTCAATGAGCGGTGCCTGGATGATGCCGATGCCGATCTTGGCTCCGCTGCTCCCTTGCTGCTGCCGACGGTCGGGGAGCTGATCGCTTCGGGCAAAGAGGGGCGGATCTACGTGCTGGCACGCAATCATCTGGGCCGCTACCATACTATTCCCGATGCCTGCAATCACCAGGGGCGCAACGATGTGGATCAGATTGTGCAGGAGTTTCCACCGACGACGATTGGCGGCCTCTTCAGCACACCCGCCTACTGGAATGGTCCCGAGGGCGAGTATGTCTACTTTGCCAGCGTGAACCGTCCGGTGGTGGCCTATCGTCTGATCAATGGCCGCCTCTCGTCTCAGCCGGTCTCGGCCACACCCGAGGAGCTGCCCTTCCCGGGTGCCAATGTGGTGGTGACTTCTAGCGGCAATCAGGCTGGGACAGGTATTCTCTGGCTGGTTGATCCGCGCGGAGTGCTGCGGGCCTACGACGCCAGCAATCTGGCGCGTGAGCTGTACAGCAGCGATCAGAGTCCCGAGCGTGATGCTTTGCCGGGGTATGTGAAATTCAGCGTGCCGACCGTGGCCGACGGACGGGTCTTTGTGCCGAGCGGCAAGGCCCTGGTGATCTATGGTCTGTTGGCCCGAGGGCGCCCTTTGCCGTCCCCGTCTCAGACGCAGGGAGCTCCTCAGCAGCAGGTGGAGTCGCATCCGGTCCAGCCGCTGCGCCTGCCTCATCCTGGACCTCAGACGCTGCCGGGTCCGCAGCATCGGCCTGGCCCTCAGTCGGAGCCGGGGCCGGCCCGACCTCCAGCCAGCGATCTGAGAGCAGGCCCGTCTTCCCTGAGCACGCTGCCAGCCAGTGGCTCGGGCGCTGCCGCAGCGGTACCTGTACCAACAGCGGCTTCCCGTCCATCGCCGGCTCCTGGGATGGGCCAGCCTGGGCAGGCGCCCGGCCAGGCTGCGCGCAGCACTTCGTCAGCTTCCAGCCCCGCGCAACCCGGCCCGCGTACGACGCCCGCTTACAACAATGTGGGGGTCAGTAACGACGATCGTCCGGCGCAGGCCAACTTTGATCAGGGAGGCAATAGCTACTCGGCGCAGGCTCTCCAGCGGGCCGGCGTCAATCCCGGCGACCATGTCTTTGCCGGCGGCTTCGTCTTCGTCTGGCCCAATGTGCTTTCGGGCGAGCCGGATAACTATGTAGCGGCGGGTCAGACGCTGCCAGTGGAGCATCAGCCACGTGCGAAGTTGCTCGGTCTGCTCGGGGCCGCCGATCATGGCGTGGCCCGCGGCCAGCTCTTGATCACCTTTACCGATGGGACAACCCAGGCGGTGCCTATCGCCTTCAGCGATTGGACGCTGGACGGTGGCGGCTCACGCCCCCTGCCGGGCAGTCCCCAGGCCGTGAGCATGCCCTACTTTAATAGTCCCAACGGCCCAGTTCAGATGAAGTGCTATCTGTTCTATGTGAGTATCGCCCTGCCGCAGGGAAAGACTGTGAAAAGTGTGACCTTGCCGGCAGCGGTGAGCGGTGGCAGGATGCATGTCTTCGCCGTCGCTCTGCAGTAGCGCCCGTCGCTATCAGTTCGTTTAGCAGATCCACCTCATAGCGAGCGTCGTTCACCCCGGCTGGAAGGGTAGCGGGGAGGAGCCAGCAAGGAGGCTGCTCACCTCGTTACCCTTCCTGGCGTTTTGCTCCCTCTGCTCCCTCTCTTCCCTTTGTCCTTTCTTCCTCTGAAAGCGCCCACTCCAGTGGGTCACCGGCTGCAGGCTCGCTCTGGACCGCAAAAGGATAACGGCCCAGAAGCTGCACCAGGTAGCGCCCGACAATGTCGCTCTCCAGGTTGAGGAGGCTGCCCGGACGCAGCCGGCCCAGGTTGGTGTGAGCCTGGGTGTAGGGGATGAGGGCCACAGTGAAGCGGTCATCCTGGCAGGCTACGACGGTGAGACTGACCCCGTTGAGGGCGACAAAGCCTTTGGGGATAATATAGGGCCGCAGCGCAGCAGGCAGGGTGATGCCGCAGAGGAGCGAGTTGCCTTCTGGCCGCACACTCAGGAGAGTGACCACAGCTTCGATATGCCCCTGGATGATGTGCCCTCCGAAGCGGCCTCCCACTGGCAGCGAGCGCTCTAGATTGACAGCGCGTTCGTCCTGATCACGCCCTTCTCCCAAGAGAAGGGCGGCAAAGCGCGTGCGGCGCAGGGTCTCGGGCATGAGTTCAACGCGCAGCCAGTCCTCGCCCCGTGCGACGACGGTGAGACAGGCACCGTCAACGGCGATGCTGTCACCGAGTTTGACGTCGGACCAGGTGGCTGGGATGGCGATCTCCAGGGTGGTGGCGCCGGTCGCCAGCACAGTGCCAACTTCTTCGACGATCCCGGTAAACATCTGGACTTAGCTGCTCCTTTCACTGGTGCTCACGATGTCTGACCATTGGTGCCCCCTGGTGCGATGCTCGCCAGCGCGGCGGAGGCGGCGCAGGGTAGTGACTAATTCGATGGCGGCCAGGGCGCACTCGGCGGCTCGTGGAATGCGCTCCTGGGCCTGGAGCCGATTGGCGGCACAGATGACGCCGAAGATCACTGGCAGGCCGCTGTCGAGGGCGACGCGCTGGATACCCTGGGCAGCGGCGTCGCCGACAAGAACATCGTGGCGCGTCTCGCCTTTCATGACGCAGCCCAGACAGATGATGGCGTCGTAGCGCTGGCTGGCGGCCAGGGCCTGAGCCAGGAGAGGAAGCTCAAAGGAGCCGGGGGCCTGCCAGATGTCGATGTCTTCCTCGGCCACGCCGTGGGCGATGAGGCTGCTCCGCGCC